>CALKVR010001188.1 GCA_938004815.1 uncultured Polyangiaceae bacterium
GGGGATGGGCCGCTCTCGAGCGGCGGCTACGTCGGGCTCTGGGATCCGGTGCTGTGGGACGCGCTAGCCAGCTTGCCGCTCGGCGCCGGCAGCGCCGCTGGCACGGGCAACTCGGTGGCGTTCGATGCCGACGGCAGCATCTACGCCCTCGTCGCGCTGGGGGGCCCGGGCGCCACCGACCTCGCGTGCAACCGGATGCCGCTCATGACCGCGAGCGACAACCACGTCGCGCTGATGAAGCTCGGCGGGGCGGCCAAGTGCGATTTCGCGAGGCTCCTCCCGACGGTGCTCGATCAAGATCCCATCATCGCGATCCGCGGAGGCAGCCAGCCGGTGATGGCCGGCTACTTTCAGGGCGCGGGCGATCTCGACGGTCACCCGTTCCAATCGATGGGCGAGAACGACGTCATGATCGCGTTCTTCGACGCGGTGGGCACCGCGACGGCGGTCATCACGAGCTCGGGCACCGGCGACGAGCAGATCGGCGCGATAGGGGTGGGTCCGACCGGGCTCGTGTACGTCGCCGGCACGTTCACGGGCGAGATCCGCCTCGGCGATTTCGTCGCGACCAGCACCGACGAGGACATGTTCCTGGCCAAGGTGACGGCGGCGGGCGACGTCGTGTGGGCCACGTCGTTCGGCGGCGATGACGTGCAGCGCCCGACGGCGATGACGTTCGACCCCGAGGGCAACTTGTGGGTCGGCGGCTTCACGCGCGTCTCCATCCCGTGCGCAGAGCCGGCACCCGTCGCAGCGGGCAGCTTCGACATGTTCTTGATGCGCTTCGACGCCGCCGACCTCTGAGCGGACCAGGCTCGCTCAGCGTGGCTCGTGCTCTTCGTGGTCGCTCGCGCCCGAGATCGCCGACTCGGGGCTCTGGGGGATGGGCGGGACGCGACCCTCGAGATCGTCGAGCGCCTTCATCATCTCGTCGACGATCGCCGGCTTGAGCCAGCGCGACCGACCCTGCGAGTACTCGCGGCTGCCCTGCGTGAGCATGCGTTGAGCCTCGGCGCGGTTGCCGAGCCGGTAGCGCGTGAGGCCGCAGTAGACGAGGTAGCGCACGTGCGCCTTGTCGTTCATGTCGTCTTCGTGCTCGGCCATGTCGTCGCAGTGCGCGGCGGCGCGGTTGTAGTTGCCCGCCTCGTACGTGCCGATGCCGGCGCGCACGTGCCCGCCTGCGCACCCTGCGACGCCGACGACCAGAGGAACCAGGAGCGCGGCGATGCTGCGTCTCGCGCTCGTTGCTTCCATCTCCGACATTCTTCGAGAGTCGCTCCGCTTTCGCAAGAGGGCTCGCGGTGGCGCCAATGTGGGTCTAGGGTGTGGGCTCATTGTCGTCCAAGGCGGTCGAACCGGGCACGTCGTCTGGGGGAGGCGTGAGCTCCTCGTCGAAGCGCAAGCCGTTCTCTTTCTGGCGAGAAGAGCTGCGCCGCGTGTGGTGCGACCTTCGCGGAGGTGAGCTTTCTGCGGGGCGTGTCGGTGCATCCGTGGCGATGGGCGCGTTCATCGGCTGCCTGCCGATCTTCGGGCTGCATCTGCCCATCGTCCTCTTGCTCAGCCTGCGGATGCGCCTCGACGGCGCGATCGCCTACGTCGCAGCGAACATCTCGAACCCGTTCTTCGCGCCGTTCCTGTTCGCGGGGCAGGTCCAGGTCGGCGCGCTCATCCTCGAGGGCAGGCTGCCCGAGATCGAGACCAAGCTCGACATGGCGCGGGCCCTCTCGTCGTTCCCGAAGTACCTGCTCGTCGGCTCGCCCGTGGTCGGCGTCGGCGCGGCCGTGGTGCTGGGCGCGGGAGCGTGGGTGCTCACCGCCGCCAAGCGCCGCTTGATCGGGCCCGGGGCGCGGCCGGTCTACGCGCTGCCCGAGAGCGCCCCGGCGTGGGTGGTGGCGGCCGAGCGTGTGGCGCGACGGTACGCCGACCCGCACGATCGAGCGGCTTCGGCACAGACGCAGTTCCACTACGTGCGCATCAAGCTCGTGCTCGATCCGGTCGCTCGGATGATCGCCGACGTCGCCGGCGAGGGTCGTGGCGCGCTCGGTGAGGTGCTCGACATCGGCACCGGCCGCGGGCAGCTGCCCATCCTGCTCACCGAGCTCGGCCGCGCGACCGCCGCTCGCGGCGTGGATTGGGACGAGGCCAAGATCGATGGCGGCCGCTCGGCGGCCGCCCGCCCGCCGGCGCTGCCGGTCGAGCTCGAGCAGGGCGACGCGCGCACGGCTCCCGTGCGGCCGGCGGACACGGTGCTGCTGATCGATCTCGTCCACTACTTCACCCTCGAAGAGCAAGACGCGATCCTGCGTCGCGCCGCCGACGCGGTGCGTCCGGGCGGCCGGCTCGTGGTGCGTGAGGCCGACACCGAGCGGGGGTGGCGCAGCTGGGCGACCCTCCTCGAGGAAAAGGTCTTCACCGCGCTCCGGTTCAACCGTGGCGAGCGGGTGAGGTTCCGGCCCGCGCGCGATATCGCGGCCGTGCTCGAAGCGGCCGGGCTCACCGTCCGAATCGAGCCCGCCTGGGGCAAGACGCCGTTCTCCAATGTCCTGATCGTGGGAACGCGATCCTGATCAGGACCTTTGCCGAGATCGCGCTCAGCCGATGACCTGGAGCGCCTTGCGACCGTCCTTGGTCTGCTTGAAGAGCGGGGCGAGCGGGTTCTGGAGGCCCGAGAACCCGGTAGCGGTGGGCGCGAAGGGCGCGGGGACACCAGCCGCCACCGAGGGGGCGGGCGACGCGTCGGCGTAGTCGACCCCCATGCGGAAGCGTTGCATGCCGCCCGCGATCTTGCGGTGTGCGAGCTGGTGCTGGAAGAAGTTGATGGGCCAGAACCCGAGCGTCTGGAGCCAGCTGGACCCGGGCGTGTCCTTTTGCGGGCGGCGCACGGTGTAGCGTTTCCAGATGTTCGAGAGCGAGTAGAAGCTCGTCCACGCGCGGACCCAACCCTCGCGGAGCTCTTCGCGCGTCATCTTCGTGGGGATGTAGTACGGCGAGCCGGCGTCGTGGTCGTGGCGCAGCCACCACTTCGGGTCGGTGAGGCGGCCCTCGGCGAGCAGGCGCCGGTAGAGCTGCGTGCCGGGGTAGGGGGTGAGGATCGCGTAGAGAGCCATCGTGAGCTGCATCTCGACGCCGAACTCGACGGTGCGATCGAAGACGTCTTTATCGTCGGTGTCGAAGCCGAACACGAACGAGCCCCAGGTGGCGATGCCGTGCTCGTGCAGCAGCTCCATCGTCTCTTTGTATTGCGCGGGCTTGTTCTGGCGCTTGCCCGTGAACTTCACCGTCTCTTCGTCGATGCTCTCGAAGCCGATGAAGAGGGCCTTGCAGCCGCTCTCGGCCATCAGCTTGATGTTCTCGAGGCGCTTGACCGCCGCGAGCGAACACTGGCCGATCCAGTGCTTCTCGAGGGGGATCATCTTGGTGAAGAGCTCCTTCGAGTACTGGCGGTGAACCATGACGTTATCGTCAGCGAACATGATGAGCTTACCGAGCGTCTTCAGCTCGGCGATCATCTCGTCGGCGGGGCGAAACCGAAACGTCGGGCCGTTGGCGGTCGAGACGCTGCAGAACTCGCACGGGTAGGGGCAGCCGCGCATCGACTGCACCACCTGGAAGGGGACGTACTTCTTCGAGGTGAAGAGGTCCCGGCGCGGGAACGGCCGGCCCGCGAGGTTGGGGAACTCGGGGCGATAGAACGGCTTGAGCTCGCCCCGCTTGAAGTCGGCGAGGAGGCGCGGCCACGCGTCTTCGGCCTCGCCCACCACCACCGCGTCGCAGTGCTCGATCGCCTCGTCGGGGCACGCGGTGGGGTGGATGCCGCCCATCACCACCGTCTTGCCCAGCGCGCGGTAGCGGGCGGCGATGTCGTAGCTGCGCCGCGCCGTCTTGGAGTCGACGCTGATCCCCACGAGATCGACGTCGCCGCGGACGTCGGTGTCGAGGTTGAACGGATTGACCAGGTCGTCGGTGTAGATGACCTCGTCGTCGTC
>CALKVR010001189.1 GCA_938004815.1 uncultured Polyangiaceae bacterium
TGCTCCGCAACAACACCTTGGCGTCGAACGGCGGCGCGTGCGTCGACGAGTACATCGGGTGCTTCGGGTTCTCCGGCTCGTGCGACGAGGGGGGGCACCCGGGCTGCTGCGCCTTCTTCGACTGCCTCGTGAGCTGCCCCGACGACGACCCCGCGACGGCCACCGACGAGTTCCTCGACTGCGTGTGTACGAACGACGGCGCCGACTGCACGACGACGCAGGAGGCGAACACTTGCCTCGGCGCCAACCGCGCCGGCGGCCAGCGATACGTGGCCTGGGCGACCTGCCTGTACGTCGACGCCTGCCCGACCGCGTGCGCCGACTGAGGCATCATGCGTCGCTGGCAGGTCCCGACTCCCCCGGCGGTCTTTCTCGGGCGAGAGCGCGAGGTCACCCGGCTGAGCGACGCGCACGCTCGCGTCTCGGTGGCGGTGGTGTACGGCATGGCCGGCGTCGGTAAGTCGGCGCTCGTGCACACGTTCGCGCAGCGCTTCGGCGAAGCAGCGGCCTACGGTCGCGCCGCGGCCGGCGTCGCGCTCGCGACGCTGCTCGACGATGCGCGGCGCCAGCTCGCGCGGGGCGCGGTGGCAGAGGTCACCAGCGACGACGAGCGGATGGCCGATCTCGTGCTGCGCCTCGACGACGAGCCCGCGCTCTACGTGCTCGAGGATCTCCACGCGCTCGACGAGGTGGCCGCGGCTCAGCTCGTTCGCGGCCTCTCGCGGTCGCTGCGACGCGGGCGGTTCTTGGCGACATCGCGGCACAAGCTCCCGCGCAAGACTTCGGACCCCGACCGATTCGAGCTCACGCTCGACGAGCTCGACGAGCCCGCGTCGCGTGCGCTCTGGGCCGCTCTCGACGATCTGTACGGCCCCTCGAGCGGCTACGACGCGGCCCGCGCCCGAGCCGGTGGCAACCCGTTCCGGCTTCGCCGCGCCCACGCGGGCGGTCTCGACGACGAGGACCCCATCGCGACCGCCATCGAGTCGCTCGAGGTCGACGAGCTCGAGTTGGCGAGCGTCCTCGCGCTCTCGGGGGGCTCTCTCCACAAGGACGCGCTCGAGACGCTCGTGGGGCGCGAACGCGCGCGGGGCGCGCTGAGGCGTCTCGTATCGCAGCTCGTCGTCGACGTGGATGGGTCGGGCCGTGCCTCGCTCCACGGTCTCTTCGCCGAGGCGCTCGCGGCGCGACTCCCCGAGGCCGAGCGTCGTGCCCTCCACACGCGCCTGGCCGCTGCCGCACCCACGCTCGGCCTCGATCGCATCGCAGAGGTCACCGAGCGCGCGCGGCACCTCCGTCTCGCGGGCGACTATGCGGCGGCCGCCCAGGCGCTGGTCGACAAGACGCCCGATCTGGTGCGCGACGGCGCGACCGAGGAGCTGGTGCGCGGCCTCGAGGCGATACCCGCCGCGCAGCGGACGCAGCGGACGGAGCTCTCGCTCGCTCGTGGCTACGCCCGCCTGCTCGACCTCGAGAAGGCCTACGCCAGCCTCACCGCGCTCGACCAGCGGGAGATCGACCCGACCGGAGAAGTGCAGCTCGCGCTCGGTACGGTGGCGCTCTCTTCGGGGCGGATCGCCCGCGGCCGAGCCGTCATCGAGCGCGCGCTCGAAGCGCCCGACCTGACACCCGCGATCCGGACCGAACTGGGGATGCAGCTCGCTTGGGCGCGGTATCACGCCGGCGCCTGCGACGAGACGCGGCGTGAGGTCATGGCGACGGCGTCGGAAGAGACGCGGCCCCTCGCCGCCTTTTTCTGCGTCATCACCCTCATGCAGCACGCGCGGGCGGGGCGCGAGCTCGCCGACGCGGTCGCGGCTGCGCGCGCTCTCTTGCCCGACCGCGCCCCGCCGTACACCGCCAAGGTCACCGTCCCGATGGCGCTCGCCGCAGCTCTCGCGCGCCTCGGCCGCCTCGACGAGGCGACCGAGCTCGCCGCGCCCGCCGAGCGGATCGCAAGGGAGCACGAGGACCTGCAGACGCACGTGTACGTCCGCCGCATGCGCGCCGACATCCAGCTCGCGAACGGCGACCGCGCCGCGGCCGCGGCCGCCATCCGGGCGACCGCCGACACCTACCGCAGAGCGGGCAGCCGGCTGGGTTGGCTCCTCGGAACGGCCGCACTGGCCCGCGCTCTCTACGAGCTCGGCCGTCGGCGCGAGGCCGACCGGCTCGCCGAAGAAGCGGAGGCCGGGGCCCGCGAGCACGGTATCGGGAGCGTGCTCGTCGCCATCGCCGCGGCCAGGCTGGCCGATCCGGCGGCGCGCTTTGCCGACGCTCGCGAACCGACCTACACCGGGCACGTCAGCGACGACGCGCGTGCGGCCGCGCTCGCCGCGCTCGCAGCCGGCTCCGAGGGCCAGCGCGCGATCGCCGAGCGGCACCTGGCCGACGCGAGCAGAATCATCGGCGACCGCACCGGGCTCGAGATCGAGCAGGCCATCGTCGAGCTCTCGCGGGCGACCCTCGCGCGCGTCGAGGGCAAAATCGCCGACGCAGACAGGCTCCTCGCCTCCGCGCGCGAGAAGGCTGCCGGGGCCAGCGTCGACGCCGAGGTCTTCGAGGATCTCGCGAGCCGCGTGGGCGGCGGCCGCGCGGTCACCGCCGGCGCCAAGCGCGCGATGAGCGCCGCTCCGCCCGAGACCGCGTACGATGTCGTCCTGGACGGCCGGACCCACGAGCTCAAGTCGGGGAAGACGGTGGTCGCGCTCGGCAAGCGTCCGACCCTGCGCAAGCTGCTCTACGCGATGGCCGGCCGCCCAAACGACGCGCTCTCCAAGGCCGAGCTGGCCGCGGCGATCTGGCCCGGCCGCTACGATCCGCTGCGGCACGACGGCGCGCTCTGGGTGAACCTGCGCCGCCTTCGCCAGCTCCTCGCGCCGACCCCGCTCGCGGTCGAGCTCTGGAACGACGGCTACCGGCTCGTCGTGCCCGAGTCTTTCGTTTACCTGGATCCGGGCCGCCTCGATTAGGTTAGCTTTTTGGATCGGTGCCCAAGAGTCAGTCCGTCCTCATCGTCGACGACGACGCCATCTCGCGACGCGTCCTCGCCCAGGCCCTGGACAAGGCGGGCCTCAGGACCGAGGTCCTGTCGTCGGGGCAAGAGGCGCTGGCGTGGTTGATGGGCGGCAACGAGCCGCTCATCGTGCTCCTCGATCTCGTCATGCCGCCGCCCGACGGCTACGCCGTCCTCCGCGCGATGCGCGCCTCCGATGATCTGCGTGAGGTGCCGGTCGTGGTCCTGACGGCGGTCGACGCCGACGAAGAGGTCACCCGCGCGTTCGATATGGGGGCCGACGACTTCGTCCGCAAGCCGTTCAAGACAGCCGAGCTCGTGGCCCGCATCCGCAGCCAGCTCCGTCTTCGCGACTTCGTCGAAGCCCTCGAGCGCCGCGAGCACGACGCGCGCGTCGTGCTCGAGCTGACCCAGACGCTCTCGTCGACCCTCGACTTTCGCAACATCCTCTACACGGTGGTGCGTCGCATCGCCGACGTCGCGCGCGTCGATCGATGCAGCATCGTCCTGGTGCGTGACGAGAGCCAGGTGGGGTACGTCGTCGCCGCGAGCGACGACCGCGAGCTGCGCGACCTCCCGATCGACCTCTCGAAATACCCAGAGATCCGCCGCGTCCTCGAGACCGGCGAACCTCTCCTCGTCGACGACACGTCGACCGACCCGGTCTTCGATCTGGTGCGGTCGGCGCTGCCCCCGACGTCGTTCCGGTGGCTCGCTTGCTTGCCGCTCACCTACGAGGACAAGCCCCTCGGGGTGCTCTTTCTGCGGCGACGTGAGCCTCACAAGGCCAAAGAGCACGAGCTCTGGGTGGCGCGCACGGTGGCGAGCGCGACGGCGATCGCGCTCCGGAACGCGAGCATCATGCAGAACCTCCGCGAGCAGACGCGCGAGAGCACCTACGCCCGGTTCGAGGCCGAGCGCCGCATCCGGGCGCTCGAGCCGTACGCCGACTTCTTCCACGCCTCGGCCGACGGCATCGTCGTCCTCGACGCCGAAGCCATCGTGCTCTTCTCCAACCCGCGCGCCCGCGAGATCCTCGGGCGCAGCGAGACCGAGCTGTCGCGCAAGCCGCTCATGGATCTCCTCGTCGAGGACGATCAGCCGAAGCTGCGTGGGCTGCTCTCCGACTTGTTCGGCAGCCGGCCCAAGGCGCCGAAGCCATCCGTGCAAGACTTGATCGCGGTGGTGGGCAACGAGCGGCGCACCCTCGCCGTGAGCTGCGTCGTCATGGAGGCCGAAGAGACGGCCCTCCTCACGTTCCGCGACGTGACGCAAGAGCGCGCGACCGAGCGCGAGCTCACGAAGACCAAAGAGTTCCTCGAGCGCGTCATCGACAGCTCGGTCGACGCGATCATTTCCAGCGACATGGCAGGCAACGTCCTGCTCTTCAACCGCGCTGCCGAGCGCGTGTTCGGCTACACCGCGGCCGAGGTGGTGGGGCGCGTCAACGTGCGCGACCTCTACCCGTTCGGGGTCGCTCGCGAGATCATGCAGCTCATCAGGGGCGCCGAGCACGGCGGCGCCGGGCGGCTCGAGCGCTTTCAGACCGAGGTCGTCTCGAGCGGTGGCCTGCGCGTCCCCGTCTCGATCTCGGCCGCGCTGATCGTCGACCGTGGCGTCCCGATCGGCTCGGTAGGTGTCATGACCGACCTGCGCGATCGCCTGCGTATGGAAGCGAGCCTCGCGGCCGCGCAAGAAGAGCTTCGCTCGCGCGAGAAACAAGCGCTCATCGCCGAGCTGGCGGGGGCCGCCGCCCACGAGCTCAACCAGCCGCTCACGAGCGTCCTCGGCTACGCCGAGATCATCCGCCGCCGCGCCAAAGACGGCCAACCCCACCTCAGAGAGATGGAGTCGCTCGCGGCCGAGGCCGAGCGCATGGCCGAGATCGTTCGCAAGATCGGCAAGATCACCAAGTACGAGACGCGGGACTACGTCGGTGAGTCCAAGATCATCGATCTCGATCGCTCGAGCGCCGAAGAGTCGAGCCGTCGCTCAACCCAGCCCCCGAAGGAGCCGTGAGCCCGCCCAAGAGCGCCCCGCCCTCCCTCGAGGAGACGATCGTGCTCTCGAGCGCCGACCCCGACCAGCGCTTGCTCGAGCAGCTGGCGATGCTCGCTCCCGACGGCGACCTCGAGGACGCGATCTGGGCGCTGGTGTCGGCGTATGCCGAGGGCGCCGATGGCCTGTGCGTGGGGGTCTGCGTACCCGACATCCAGGGCGAGCAGCTAATCGTGCGGCACGCGCCGCGGCCGAGCCGCCCGCGCGTGCAGGACGCGGCGCGCCTCTTTCCCGAAGTCGACCACGAGCAGATCGTCGCCATCCCCTATGACGACGGGTCGACGATGCACATCGGCTCCGACGAGCCGCTCGACGGCTTGACGCTCCGACAGATCGAGCGCTTGGCCCTTTCGATCGGCTCCGTCGTCCGGCGGGCACGCTATGTGGCCCGTCTCCGCTTCGAGGCGGCCGAGGCCAAGAGCCTCCGCGACCAAGCCGTCCAGAGCGACAAGCTCGCCGGTCTCGGCCGCATGGCCGCCAGCATCGTCCACGAGCTCAACAACCCGCTGACGTCGATCGTCGCCTACGCGGATTTCCTCCGTCGGCGCCTCGAGAACCAGAGTGTCGACCCCGAGGACAGAGAGCGGCTCGCGCGGATCAGCGAGGCGGCGGGCCGCGTCCTCGCGTTCACCCGCGACCTCGTCGCCTACTCGCGGCCGTCCACCGCCGCGCCGTCCGCGCTCTCGATCCACGACGTCATCGAGCGGGCGCTCGTCTTCTGCGATCACGTCGTCGCCGATTCGAACGTGCGCATCGTGCGCCGGTTCGGCGAGCTCGTCCCGATGCACGGGCTGCACGGCCCGCTCACCCAGGTGTTCGTCAACCTCGTCACGAACGCTTGCCAGGCCATGGCACCGGGGGGCGGCGATATCGTCGTCGAGACCGAGCTCTCGGAGGGCCGCGTGGTGGTGCGCGTGATCGACGAGGGGCCCGGCATCCAGCCCGACGCGATCGATCGGCTCTTCGAGCCCTACTTCACCACGCGCGGCGAGGGCGGCGGGAGCGGGCTCGGTCTGAACATCGTGCAGACAATCGTGGCGAGCCACGGCGGCCACGTCGCGGCCACGAACGGCCCGGAGCGGGGCGCGATCTTTACCGTCGATCTGCCGGTTCGCGCCTGACGCCTGCGCGTCAACGGGTGCGCGGCGGGTCGACGATCTTGATCGCGAGGACGAGGATGCCCTTGCCGTGCTTCGGGCCGGCCAAGAAGAAGAGCTTGCCCTTCGGTGTCGTGAAGCCCACCGACACGAAGTCGTTCTCATCCTTCGGCTTGCGGATGCGCGCGCCGACCGAGAACTGGTCGCCGGTGTTCTTCGCGAGCACGTCCTTGAACGTCAGAAACAGCTTGTAGTCGTTCGGGAGCTTCGTCTCTTGCTCTTTGCCCTTCTTGAGGGTGAGCTTGGGCTTCTCGAGCAGCTTGTAGGTGTCGTACGACGAGAACGGGGGCTTTTTCAGCTCGGGCAGATCGCCGATGCCGGGGTCGATGCCTTTGCCCTCGTTGGTGGCGTGCATGACCATGACCTCGGCGCCGACCATGTAGGACGCCTGGGCGAGCGCGTCGCGCATGGCAGCCGACGACGCGACGAGCGCGAGGCCGGAGCCCGCGAGGATCTTCAGAACCGTGCGGCGGGTCGTCATCGACACCTCATTCCTCCGTCACCCACACGACCGTGGTCGTCGCGCCCTCGGCGGCGCCGGCCACGTAGTAGACCGCGCCCGTGCGCGACCCGAAGTCGACCGAGGCCACCTGCACGCTCGGCTGAGCGTCTTCTTGCGTCGAGCCGAGCATCTCGGTGTTCGATGGCGACGGCACGGCCGTCGGCGCGGGCGGCAGGTCTTTCACCGGCTCTTGCACCTGCTCGGTCGGCTGCGTCTTGGCAACCTCGGCGTCGCTGCCCGACTTGCCCCACAAGAAGAGGACCACCGCGGCCGCGGCGGCCAGCGCGGTAAGGGGCAGCAAGATGCGCCCGCCGTCCTGACGCTCGCTGGTCTTCTCGACGTCCTTGGTCGCCTTTTCTGCGCTCTTCTGCGCGGCGCGCGCTCGGATATCGACGACGTTCGATTGGGCGTCGGGAGCGGCCGCGCCGCCGTTCGTGGTGGCGCTCTCGCACGATGCCATCACCGCGTCGGCGATGTCGAAGGCGCCCGCGCGCTCGAGCGCGCTCTCACGGAGGATGTCGCCTCCGAGCGCCAAGCCGGTGAGCTTCTGCTGCGCGACCGCGGAGCCGTCAGCGGCGAGGAAACGTGCGACCTCGGCGCGCCGAGGCTCGTCGAGCTCGCCGTCATGAAAGAGCATGAGCTCGAGATCGGTCGGCGCGCTCATCGGTCGCCCTCTCGCGCGGAGTCGGGCTGGGAGTGCTGCTCTTGCCGACGGGGCGGCGGCATGTCGGAGCCAGGCGCGTCGTCGACGCTGGGGGGGCCCCGACCGTCGAGCTCGGCGTACACGTCCGCGAGCGCTTTTTGCATCTTTTGCCGTGCGTGGAAGAGGCGGCTCATGATCGTGCCCTTCGAGACGCCCATCGCTTCGGCCATCTCTTCATAGGACATGCCCTCGACCTCGCGCATGAGGATGACGGAGCGGTGGTACCAGGGCAAAGCATCGAGCGCCGCTTGGATGCGCACGGCCATCTCTTTCCTGCGGACGACGTCGATCGGGTCGGCGCCGTCGATGCGCGAGACGAGAGCGAACTCGCCCTCGGGCTCGTCGGCGAGGTTGCGCCCCTCGTCGAGCTCGGCCCCCTTGCGACCGGGCTTGCGCATGAGGTCGATCGAGAGGTTCGTGACGATCCGGTAGAGCCAGGTGAAAAATGAGGAGCTGCCCTCGAAGGTCGCGAGGCCCTTGTGGACCCTGAGAAAGGCCTCTTGAACGATCTCCCGAGCGTCGTTCTCGTCGCGGACGAGACCGACGGCGATCGCGAAAGCGCGCCGTTGGTGCCGCTCGACCAGCGCGCGAAACGCGCCCTGTTCTCCGGCTTGGGCTCGAACGATGAGAGCACGATCTTCCTCGGCTTCCCGTGACCTTTGCTCCCGGTTGGACGCCTGGGCCGAGGCCCTATTCACGGAAGAAAGCCCGGGCTCCCCCGCCGCCTTGGCCGCAGCCGAGGACGAGCCATTGGGGGGAGCTGCAGGGGGGCGCACGGGGGTAGCCTAACCCAGGGCGACGCTATTCGTCCTGCTCGGGAAGCTCGGAGAGCGTCACCTTGAACTCGAGGTCTTTGCCCCCGCGTGAGACCTTGACCGTCGCGGTGCGACCCACCCCGAAAATGCTGGCGAAGAAGCGCAGCGCGTTCGGGTCCTCGACCGGGTTGCCGTCGAAGCTCACGATGACGTCGTCGACCTCGATTCCGGCGCTGGCGGCGGGGCCCGCGCCCTGGACTGCCTTTACCCACACCCCCTTCAGGTTGGGGCTGCCCAGGCGGCTGGCTTGGTCGCGGGGCAGCTGCGCCACCACCACGCCGATGGCGCTCCGACGAATCTTGCCGTCCCGCAGCAAGAGCGGGAGGAGCTGCTTGACCATGTTGATCGGGATCGCGAACCCGATCGAGTTGGCGTTGGCCCGGATCGCGGTGTTGATGCCGACGACCTCGCCGCTCAGGTTCAGGAGCGGCCCGCCGGAGTTGCCGGGG
>CALKVR010001190.1 GCA_938004815.1 uncultured Polyangiaceae bacterium
GTGAAATAGCGCTGCAGCTTCTTGTGCGCGAAGGGCACGTGGTTGCGGCACTGCGGGCAATAGAACTGCCCCTCGCCCACGACCTTCTCCGACGACCGCGTCCCCCAGATGATCAGCGCGAGCATGAGCGGCAATCTACTCGATCGCGCGCGCACACCGGAACCCGAGAGAGCCCATGCGCCTGTCGGGCGGCGCGCCCTCGCGGTAGCGGTAGCCCAGGTTGGGCGCGAGCTCGGCCGGGACGTTGCCGCGCACGACGCGGGCGGTGCCTGTCTCGGGGCCCATCGGGTTGACCGCTTGCTCGTCGGTGTAGGGCGCGTAGTAGTCGCTCACCCACTCGGCGACGCCGTCGCCCAGCGCCTTGGCAGCGGCCTTCGACGCGGCGAGCTCCCACTCGGCCTCGGTCGGCAAGCGCATCTTGCGCGAGTCGCAGAGCGCCACCGCCTCGCCCCAGCTCACGCAGTTCATCGGTAGCTCGCCGGCGCCGTCGCGACCGAAGCTGCAGCCTTGATCGGGCGGCGGCACCCCCGGCGAAGGGCACCGGCCCGCCTCGACGCAGGCGCGATAACCCGCGACCGTGACCTCGGTCTCGTCGAGGCAGAAGGTGTCGACGTAGACGACATGCTCGGGCGACGCCGCCTCGACGTCGACCTTGGCCGCGCCCATCGTGAAGCGCCCGCCGGCGGCGACCACGCTGCCCGGCGGGCAGAGCGCGGGTGGCGGGGCCGCGCTCGCGCTCGCGGTCGCGCTCGCGATCTCTGGCGGAGCGGACGCCGGCAGCGCGGACGCCGTCGCCCCCGCCGACGCCGCGGGGGTGCGCGCGGCGCGGATGCCGGCCGAGACCGCGGCCGCAGCGATGATCACCGCGCCGCCGACGGCGGCGATCGTGACGATCGAACGGCGCGGCTTGGCGCTCGCGACCACGGCCTGCGACGACGACGGCTCGGGGGGAATCGAGAGCCCGATGGGACGCCACGCGGGCGCGTTGGGCTTCACCGCACCTACGAGGGCGGTCCAGAACGCCCGCACGTCTTGGTACCGATGCTCGGGCCTGACCGCGAGCGCGCGGCCGAACGCAGCCTCGACGTCGTCGGCAACCTGGAGCTTCAACCGCCGCGGCGTCGGGCGTTCGGCCTCGTCCATGCTCTGCCGAGCAAGCTCGGTGTAGTCGTCGCCCGTGAAGGCGCGCCGCCCGCCGCGCATGACCTCGAGCACGACGAGCGCGAGCGCGAACACGTCCGTCCACGGGCCGGTCTCGCCGTACGCGCGCGAGAACTGCTCGGGCGCCCCGTAGTAGGGCGTGAACGCGGTGGGGACGGTGCCGGTCTGGTGCACGCCGTCGAGCCGCGTCCGCATGACCTTGGCGATGCCGAAGTCGAGCAGCTTGATCTGGGCATCGTGGCCGCGGGGGTCGCCGACGACGATCATGTTCTCGGGCTTGATGTCGCGGTGAGCGATGCCCTTGCCGTGCGCGAGGGCGAGCGCCGTCGCGACCGGCTCCAGGAGCTTCATCGACGCGTCCAGCGACCGGGGCGGCGTCCCCGCGTCGGTCTCCTCGACCAGGACCTCGTCGAGGCTCCGCCCATCGAGCCACTCGAGGACCAAATACGGGATCGCCGGCTTGCCGGGCTGGCGCAGGACGCCGAAGTCGCGCGGCTGGACGATGGCAGAGCACTTCGTGGAGAGATCGGCGACGAGCCGCCCCTCTTGGGTGAACGCCTCGATCAACGCCGGCTGCTCGGCGGCAGGCGCCTGCGAGAGCGCGACGAAGAACTTCACCGCGACGGGGACCTTCCAGACCGTGTTCTCGGCGCGGTACACGACGGCGGCACCGCCCTCGCCTGCGGCGTCACCGAGGAGATACTTGCCGTCGACGACGGTTCCTTTGAGCCCCAACGGGTCGCCCGTCATCTCCAGCTCTCGTCGAAGAAGCCAGCCGCCCGGACGGGGCGGCCATCCATCAGGAGCCCGCCGCGCTTCACGGCGAGCCCAGCGTCGTAGACGACGTAGTCGGGAAGGTAGCGCGGGAGAAAGCGCGCGGCGAGCACCGCGCGCGGGGAGGTGCCCGCGTGGACGACGACGTACCGGCTACCCGTACGCAGGGCGCCCTGCCCGAAGAACGCCTCGGGGCCCGGCGAAATGAACGACGCGGCGAGGTGCTTGCCCTCGTAGCGCGTGCCGCGCACGGCGATGGCCGCGCCCTCGAACCGAACGGGGAGAGAGTCGGCGATCGCGTCGGTCAGACGATTCTGGGAGGGGCTCCCGACGAGGATGACGCTCCTGCCCTCGAGGTCGGACTCCTGCGCCACGTCGTCGTCGAGGACGGGATAGGCGATATCGGCCGTGCCCCCGAGCGACGACAGGTGCTCGGCCACGAGACGGTTCGCTTCGGCCATCGCCGGATCGCGGCTGCCGTAGACGATCGTCACCGGCTCGTGCTCGATGTCGTCGAGCGGCCCCGAGAGACCGGGGCGCTTCTTGGCAGACGGCTTGCCGTCGCCGATCGCGAACCGTCCGTCGGCGCCACGCCGCAGCACGACCCGGCCGGTGGCCTCGGCCTCGAGCTCGACACCGTCCACCTCGATCACGACCCGGGGCGCGCCGAGGCGATCGAGCGCGAGCGCAAAGGCGCCGACGTTGCTCGTCTCGACGCGGACGCGGCCGGCGCGGTCGTCGAAGGTGGCGTCGATCGCCGCCGGCTCGACCCTCGATCCGTCGATCATCTCGAGCACCTCGACCCAGTGCGAGCGGTGGTACCGCAGCTTGCCGGTGACGAACCGCACGCGCTTCGGGAGGGTGGGGACGGCGTGCTTCGTCAGCCAAGGCACCATCTTCGCGTCCTCGTAGGCGTAGTCCCACACGTTGTGGTCGAGGTGCGGCTGCACGTCGAAGGTGTGCGGGTACCCGAGCGCCTTGTACCGATCCGCGACGACCTGGGACCGTGACGGCCCGTCCTTCCCGCCGTGAACGATGTTGAGCGGCACGTACTGCCCGTTGTCGGCGTACCGAACGATGTACTCCTTGGCGAGCAGCGCCGCTTCCCACGGCAGGTGCGAGACCCTCGCCACGCTCTCGTAGCCCATCAGGTTGGGGTAGCCGCAGAGCGGCGCTGCCGACGAGAAGACGTCCGGGTAGTGGAGCGGCAAGACGAACGAGACCGTACCGCCGAGCGAGTAGCCGGTCAGCCCAATCCGGCGCTCGTCGATTCGGTACGCTCGGCGAAGCTCGGCGATCACCGAGAGCATGTCGTGCTCGCCCACGGGCCGCGGCCCCGCGTTGCCGCGACCCCAAGGGGCAGCATAGATGGCCCCCTGATCGGTGATGGTCGGGGGGTTGTGGGCCGCGAACGCGAGCGTCATGGTCTCGTCGCGGGCTTCGCCCACGAGGGTGCGGAGCGCATGCTCGGGCAGGCGGTCCTTGCCGTGCGCGACGATCACGACGGGGCTCGACCGCTTCTTGTCGTAGCTCTTGGGAACGTACACGACGTAGCCCTGGAGGGCGCCGTCGAGCGGTGACCGGTACGCGCGCAGCACGATCCCACGCGCGTCGGCGTACGCGTCGTTGCCGGCCTCGAGCTTCTTGCCGAGCGCCTCGGCGCTGCCCGTGAGCCGGTCGAGCCATGCGCGGTCGGGCTCGCCACGGGCGATCGCGCGCGTGATCACCCCGACGTGGTGCTCGAAGCTCGCGCGCGACCCTTCAGGCAAGCGTTCGTCGCCAGCGACGCGAGCAGCGAGCGCCACGAGCGCGCCGGCGCGCTCCGGCAGCGGGCCGTAGTCGGGCAACGACGCCGAGAACGCACGGTCGCCGTCCAGGGTCGCTTCGACCCCGGAGAGCCCGCGCGTCGGAGGAAAGGTGACCGTTCGCGGTACAGGCCGCGTGACGAGATCGAGCCGAGGGATGTCGAGCTGCTTCACGGGATCGTGGGACTTGCTCCGCGGTTGAACGGCGAGCGGCGTGCTCGCCGCCAGGGGCGGCACCGCCCCGCGGAACGCCGGCAGCATGGTCAGCCCAAAGCCGCCGCCCACGACGCTCCACGTCGCGTTCGTGTCCAGGAGCGCGGCGGCCGTGCACGCCGCCCCCGCGTCGCGCTCGGCGTAGAGCAGCCCGCGCGCAGGGCGGCCATCACGCTCCCGAATCCGCAGATAGAACCCGTCGCCCTCACCGTCAACAATGACGGTTATGTCATTAGAACCGGGGGCGAGCCTCAGATCGAAGAACCGCTCGTCGGGCAGCGCGCGCCCGACCCGGCCCGGCATCTCGGTCACCTCGAAGCGCCGGTCGCCGACGACGACCGTCATCGAGCCGGCCGCGGCCGCTCGCAGCTCGACGTCGCGCGCTTCGCGGCTGAACACCGTCGCCTCGAGCACGGCGCCGGCGCGGCTCGGCCGCCCGCCCCCCGGGTCTTTGGCGACGACCCATCCGTCGCTCGCACAAACAGCCGACGCGCGGCCGAGCGGCGCGCGGTCCGAGTCGGCTCGAAAGGCCTCGACGGTCTTGGTCGAGAGGCCGCCATGGCCGGACCAGGCGTTGAGCCACCCTTCGTCGGCGAGGGCGCGCAGCGCGGCTCGGGGCACGCGGGCGCCCGCGACCACCGGCCCGCGGGCGATCGGGACGCACTCGCCGCCCCAGCAGAGCGCGGCGTCGCCGCACGCCTCTTCGCGCGCGGTCGGCCCGTCGAACACCAGGCGCGTGGTCGGGTCGGCGCACGTGGGCGCCACCGGGTCGGGCGGCGGCGCTTGCGGCGTCGCGACGGAAGCGGACGTCTCCGCCGGCGCGCGGGGCGGTGCGAGGGCGGGTGCCTCACGTTCGCTGCACGACGGCGTCGACGCGAGCGCGATAGCTAGACACGCGATGCGGTATCGATGGGAAAGGGCCAGAACCGAAAGCATTTGGCCTACCCGCTCCCACGGGTGTGACGCTTTCGGGAGCGCGGGTCAAAAAAACCCGATCGGCCTCCGGCGGAGCTGTATCCTGCCGCGCGGAGGACACGAGTTGGCTGCGTCCGAATCCCCCGAGCAAAAGTCAGGTTCCGGCATCTACATCCTCGGCGCTTTGCTTCTGGCCGGGGGCATCGGCGCAATCATCCTCCTCACGGGCGACGACAAGAAGCCTCCTCCTGCCCCTCCGCCGCCC
>CALKVR010001191.1 GCA_938004815.1 uncultured Polyangiaceae bacterium
GCATAGACCCCGGCCCCGCCACCCGGCGGCGCTGGATCGTCGCCTGCACGCTGTCGTCGTCGGCGCTCCGGTTGACGGCCTCGACCAGCCGCTCTCCCTCGTACCGGAACATCGCCACGTGCCGCGCGTCGCGGCGCTCGGTGACGCGGCCCCGGTCGTCGTACGACAGCGTCACCGTCGTCGGCTTCTCGCTCGGCGGCGCCTGGTTCGGCTGCGCCAGTCGCTCGAAGACCTGCTCACGAACGAGGCCGCCCTTGGTCGTCGCGCGCATCGCTCGGAACGGCCCGCCGCTGTCCGACTCCATGCTGGAGACCAGGTGGCCGCTCTCGTCGAACCGAAGCTCGTACGCTCTGTACCCCTTGGAGTCCTTGATCGTGACGCTGTCGATCCCGCTCTTTGCCACGAAAGCGCCAGATATCGGCGCGAATGGTTCGAAGAGGTCGTTGAACGCCTCGAGATCGATCATGCGCGACCCATCGTCGGCCACCGCGCGCGCCATCCCGTTCTCGCCCATCGCGTCGCGCCGCGGCGCCGCATCGACGACTGCGGACGCGGTCGCCGATGCCGCCGCGGTCGCGGGTGACGCCGTCGTCACCGCGGCCTCGGGCGCGCCGCGTTCGCTGGGGGTGCACCCAGAGAGCACGGCTGCTATCGAGACGAGGCGGGCGACGCGCATGCCCCGCGTCATACGACCCCGGACGCTTCAGCCTTCCTCCGTGTAACGTAGGGCCTCGGTGAAGAGCCTGTACGCCGCCGTGGTCCGCGATGCGTCACGGCATCACGCACTCGTAACCGCGAACGCAGCCGTCGGTCTCCCGACCCTCGAGGCGCCCGCCCTTCTGCTCGCAGGCCGCAACACGCCCCTCGTTTGGCTTCGGAACATCCGGGCACGGTGTCTTGCGGGGCCCGTCTGCGCCGCCGTCGTCCCCTGCGCCAGCCGCGTTCGTGTCGGAGCTCGGCGCGGCCGTGTCGCTCGCAGGCGTCGCTTCCGTCGTGCTCGCTCCGCCGCAACCGCTACACGCGATCACGAGCACGAGAACCGATTCGGCACCCCACTTCGATAGGCTCGGTAGCACCCGCGCAACGTAGCACGTGGGGCGCGTTCTCGAAGCGGACCGAGATCGAGCCCCCTAACCCCCAGGCGAGTCGACCATCGCAGGCAGCTCGTCGCCCGCCTCGTCGGCGCCGGCAGCCGCGGTCGATAGCACCTGTCCGAGCTTCGCGACGGCGTCGATCACGCCCCCTACGACATCGCCGGTGGCGGCCCGGGCCGCGACGGCATCGGTCACCGCTCTCCAGAAGTCGGGGCGCTCGCGACCGTAGACGCCCGCACCCGCGAACACCGCGGCCTTGCGATCGGTCGGCGCGACGAGCAGAACCGCAGCGGTGTCGTGGCGCGTCGTCTCCAGGGTCGCGAAGACCCTCGCCGCGGCCTCGACCGCGTCGCCCGGACAACGGTCGACGAAGTGGACCACGATCTCGCCGCGGTGGCCGCTCTCGGCCGAGCGGACGGCCTCGACGATCCGCTTCGTCTCCTCGGGTGTGAGGCGGGCGCGCTTCACCACGAGGCGATCTCGCTCGATAGCTCGACGTGCTTCGGATGACCAAAGAGCGACGCGCCGAGCGACCCCGAGAACGTCGCCGCGCGACGGTTGTACTCCGTCGCGGCCTCGTCGTAGCGGCGCTTCTCGACCGCAATGCGGTTCTCGGAGCCGGACACCTCGGCCCACCGCTCCTCCGAGCGAAGCGGCGCGCCCTCGAGCTTCACGAGCAAGTCGTTGCGACGAGCAATGACGCTGACCACCTGCGCGCGCTTCGCGTCGACCTCGGTGCGCTGCGCGACCAACGATGATCGGCCCGACAACGCGATCGCCAGCGTCACGACGAGAGCGAGACCTGCGGCCGCCCCGCCGGCCAGGATGGCCTGCTTGCGCCGCGCTTCACGCTCGGCGGCGGCGCGCTTGTGCTCGCCGAGCGCCGCGGCCGCCTCCTTCATGGCCGACGCCGGAAGCCCGACCTCCGCGCCGATGTCCACGAGCTCGGCGACGCTCACGCTGTCCTCTGCGGCCTTGACCTTCTCGGCGGCGATACCGATCGCATCGTCCACGTCGTCGACGTGGATCGACTCGGGGACCTTGCGCGGGGCCTCATCGGCAGACACGACCCAGCAATCTATCATCCACCGTGGTCACGACCAGACTCGCGTGCGACCCTCGGCCAATGGGTCGCGCCTTTTGGTGTCTCGCGCTCGTCGTGCTGCTGATCGCCCGAGGCACCGCGCTCGCTGCCCCGCCGGCGATCACCACGCCGGTCACCGACATCGCCGGGGCGGTCGACGCCGAAGACGAGGATCGCATCGCGTCCGCGCTCGTCCAGCTTCGCCAGGGCGGCGGTCCGCAGATGGCGGTGGTGTTCGTTCGCACGACCGAGGGTCAGCCGATCGAGGACTACACGCTGCGCGTCGCCGAGGCCTGGGGCGGCGGCACGAAGGAGCTCGACAGCGGCGTCGTTCTGCTCATCGCGCTCGAGGACCGGAGGTCGCGGCTGGAGGTCGGCTATGGGCTCGAGGCGAGCATCCCCGATGCCAAGGCGCGCGGGATCCTCGACGGCATGAGAGACGATCTCCGCGCCGAGCGTCCGGGCGACGCCGCCCTCCGCGCCATTCGTGAGGTGGCGGCTGCGACTGGCCGCCCGGCGCCGTCTGTCGCAGCGAGGAAGACGCCGTATCCCGCGAAGCCACCCCCCGCGGCCGACGCCCGATCGAGCGCCGCCCCGAC
>CALKVR010001192.1 GCA_938004815.1 uncultured Polyangiaceae bacterium
TCGCCGTCTTTGCCGCCGCAGTGCATCTTCAGGCTCTTCGCGCAGTCTTGATACGGGGCCTCGGCCGAGCTCACGCTGCCCCATTCGCGTGACTTCTTGGTGTCGATGCACCACTTGTCCTCGGCGTCGCCGGCCGACGCGGGCCCTGCCGGCGACGACGCGGTGGGGGCCGCGGTCGTGGTCGACGCCGTCGGTGCCGCCGAACGCGCAGCCTCTGCTTTGGTCGTGGCCGAAGCGGCAGGGCCGGGCGCGGCCGGGTCGCACCCGATGACCACGACAGCGACGAGAGCTCCTTCGAACGTTCGCATGCTTGCCTCTCGTAGCTCAGCGCGAGACGACGTGGATCTCGACCCGCCGGTTCTGGGCACGCCCCTGTTCGTTGCTGTTCGACGCGATCGGCTTGGTCTCGCCGAAGCCGACCGCCTTGATTCGCTCGGCGCTCACTCCCGCCTTGACCATCAACCGTTTCACCTCGTCGGCGCGACGCTGGGTCAGGGTCTGGTTGAAGTCGTCGCTGCCCGTACTGTCGGTGTGCGCCGCGACTTCGATTCGCAGCGTCTTGCCTCGGTCCAGCAAGAACAGGACGACGCGACCGAGAATCGGGATCGACTCGGTAGTCAGCTTCTCCTTGCCCGACTCGAACACGAGCGGCCTCGAGAAGTCGAAGCGCTTTCCGTCGACGAGCGTGACGCCTTGGCCGAGCTCGACGCGCTCGGCGAACCCCCCGTGCTTGTCTGCCGGGACGGCGCTCTTGGGGACGGCGTCGAGGCAGCCATCGTCGTCCTGGAAGCCGTTCTTGTTCTCGGGCTCGTTCGGACACGAGTCGCTCACGTCGAGCACGCCGTCGTTGTCGTTGTCCGGGTCGGGACAGCCGTCGTCGTCCATGAAGCCGTCCTTGTCCTCGGGCGCGTCGGGGCAGCTGTCGACCTCGTCGAGGAGCCCGTCGCCGTCGCGGTCGGTGATCGGCTCACGACGATGCGGGCGCGGCGGTTGGGTCGTCGGCACGGGGGCGATCACCTCCGGGCCATCGGGAGACGCCGCGCCGGGAAGGGGGGCGATGCCGATCTGGAGGATGGCGGCGCAGCCGCTCTTGATCGCCTGACCCTCGTCGTCGGGCGCGCTCACCTCGCATTTGGCGATCTCGCCCGAGCCACGCAGGCGCCGCAGCGACTCCTTGCGATTCGCACCGACGCCGGCGCCCTGGACTTCGAGGCCGCCGCCCGCCGAGCCGGATGCGACGGCGTCGAGCGCGTACGCGCCGAGGGTCATGCGGTTCACGTAGTGGGTCGCGCCCTCGCAGTCTCCGTCCATGTCGCTCGGGGCCGTCTCGGCGCGTCGCTCGCCCACCGCCACGTAGTTGAGATCGAGCGAGCTGCCCGTCGCGAGCTCGCCCTTCAGGCTCGCCGCGCCGAGGGGCAGGCGAGCGTAGAGGTCGCTCTCGGTCGCCACGCGAAGCGTGTCGCGCGCGGGGGTCACGCCGGTGAACCGGTACGACCCTCGCGAGTTGCAGCCCGCGAGCACCTTGAGCGTGCACCCCGCGTAGCTGACGATGACGAGACCGTGTTTGCTCGTGGAGTCGAGCTGCACCTTGCTCGTGCCCGGCCACTCCACGATGAGCGGGTTCAGCGGATCTTTCGCGACCCTGCACGTGGCGACGTCGTCGGCGTCCGCGACCTCGGGGGCCTTGATCAGGACCGGGTCCGAGCAGCCCGACAGGATGACGAGCGATGCCCCGGTGAGCGCAGCGAGGGCGCGACAGGCGGATGGGTGCACGGTGCCAACGATACGCGCGGAAGCAGCGGCCGAGAAGCTACTCTTCGGGCCCGAAGCAGCAGAGGTCGGCCGCGTTGGCGCGTGCCCTTTCGGTGCGCGCTGCGTCGAGTGGATACGAGCAGAGCGCGTACCGATCCTCACCGGCGCAGTGCATGTCGAGCTGGGCCGCGCAGTCGGCGAAGGGCGCCGGCGCCCGCTCGGCGCCGCCGGACTCGATCGACTGCGCGCTCGACATGCATCGAGGGCCATGCGCAGAGGGAGCAGGGTCGGTGGCTTGCGACGCGCCGCACGCGACGAACAGTGGCAAGAGCGCGCCGGCGATGGTGCGGCGCCGCAGGGTCATCGCGGGGTCACGCCATCGCGCGCTGGATGGGTCGGCCACATGACGCGATCAGTGGGGGACGCGAACGCGAGCGGCGGGTGCTCGGGCAACGCGGGCGCGCCGATCAGGTAGGGGCGCTCGGCCTCGCCGAAGAACCCGCGCCCCGCGGCCAGCACCAGCTCGGCGCGCGAGAAGCCGCCGATCTGATCGAACCGGTAGTCGTCGAAATCGATCTCGAGCGCGCGCGTCGCGGTGACGTCGGCGTAGCCCACCATGCGATACTTGATGATCGACGAGGTGACGGTCGTCTGGATCAGCGGCGTGACGGTGTTCCACGGGATCACGACCGGGACCTGGATGAGCGTCGCGCGGCCCGACGGCAGCCACTGCTGCGGCTGCGCCTCGACGGGCGGCAACATGCGGCCGCCGATGGTGACGTTGGTCCGCACGCCGCGCACCATGATGTCGAACGAGTTGTCGTTCACGACCTTCATCGTGACGCCCAGGGTGACGCCGTTGGGGCTGACGCCGCCGATGCGGGCGCCGTACAGCTTGACCGCGGGCTCGGTGACGCAGCCGCTCGCGAAGAGCGCGACGAGCACCGTGAAGATTACCGAGAGCGAACGCATTCCGGGGGGTACCTTATCCTAACGAATCAGGCCTTCTCCAGCGTGATGAGCGCGGCTTCGCTGGGGCAGTCGAGCCGGAAGGCGAGCCAATGCCCGGCCCCGCTCGAAGTGTAGAGCCGCTTCTCGCCGCGCTCGTAGACCCCGCGCAAGAAAGCGCCCTCGGCGAGGGGCTCGAGCAGGCTTCGGTCGCCGCTCCCCAGCTGGGCGCCGTGGGTGTGGCCGCTCAGGGTGAGGTCGATGCCCCGCCCCGCGAGGGCTTCGAAGCCCGAGGGGCGATGGCAGAGGCCGAGGCGAAACGCGTCGGAGGGCGAGCTCGAGAGGGCCTTGTCGATCGCGCGGGCATAGTGCTCGGTTCGCGCCCGGGCGCGGGCGGGGTCGTCGACGCCCGCGACCACCAGGTTCGCCGACCCGATCGGCAGCACGCGATGCGCGTCGTCGAGCAGCTCGATGCGCGTCTGCGCATAGGCCCGACGCGTCGCCAGCGCGCCGCGGTAGTGCTCGTGGTTGCCCATCACCGCGTAGATCCCCAGCCGTGGATCGAGCGTCTCGATCGCGCGAAGGGCGGGTAGGAGCCAGGGGACGTGGTCGCAAAAATCACCCGTGAGGACGACGAGATCGGGGGGCTCGAGGCGGGCGCGCTCGACCAGGTCGACCACGCCGGATGGATCCATGAACGCACCCAGGTGGACGTCGGTGAGCTGCAGGATCTTCAACCCCGCCAGATCGTCGGGCAAATCGGGGAACGAGAGGGGCCGCGGGACGATGGCGGTGGGGATGAACGCCTCGGCGACCCCGGCCGCGCCGAGGCCGAGGCCCGCGACGGGGAGGCTGGCGGCGGCGGCCTCGACGAGGGTGCGGCGGGAGAAGGAGGGAGAGGGAGAGGGAGAG
>CALKVR010001193.1 GCA_938004815.1 uncultured Polyangiaceae bacterium
GCGCTCCAGGGCGCGGCCGGCTCCGCGCGCGGCTGCTACAACCGCGCGCTGCAAAAGAACGCCGGCGCCGCGGGCAAGCTCACGGTCACGGTGCAGGTCGGGCCGTCAGGCGCGGTCTGCGGCGCGTCGATCACGAACGACACCGTCGGCAGCCCCGATGTGTCGAACTGCGTCCTCGGCCGCTTTCAGGGCAAGACTTTCCCGAAGCCCGAGCAGGGCTGCGTGACGGTGCAGATCCCGATGAGCTTCGAGGTCAAGCAGTAGCGAGTGGGCGGCGACGAGGCACGGGGGGTCCTGCTCAGCGTCGCCTACGACGGTCGGCGGTTCTCGGGCTACGCGCTGCAACCCGATCGGCGCACCATCGCCGGCGAGCTGCTCGGCGCCCTGCGGAGCATCGATCCGAGCGTCGCCGAGGTGCGCGGCGGCAGTCGGACCGACGCCGGGGTGCACGCGCGCGATCAGCGCGTCGCCTTCGATCCGCCGCGCGAGCTGCCGCTCACGGCCTGGACGCTCGGCGCCGCCAAGCACCTGCCCGAAGAGATCGCCATTCGACGTGGCTGGCAGGTCGAGCGGGGCTTCGACCCCCGCCGCGCCGCGCGCGCCAAGACCTACCGCTACCACCTCTTGTTCGACGAGGCGCGCGACCCGTTCGTGTCCGGCCGAGCCTGGCAGGTCCGCGGCGCCCCCGTGGCCGCCGCGCTGGCGGCGATGCGCGCCGAGGCGGCGCTCGCGGTCGGCACGCACGACTTCGCCGCCTTCCGAAACGCGGCCGATGCTCGTGAGAACACGGTGCGAACGATCTTCGACATCGGCGTGCACGCGTCGCTCGACGACGCGCGTTTCGTCTACGTCGACGTCCGCGGCAGCGGCTTTCTCTACAACATGGTCCGCATCCTCGTGGGGACGTTCGTCGACGTCGCGCGGGGGCGGCTCGAGCCGGGGGCGGTGACGCGAGCGCTCGCCTCACGCGACCGGCGCGACGGCGGCATCACCGCCCCGCCCGATGGGCTCTGCCTGCAGCGCTACGAGCTCGAGGGCATCGACGAGCCCTGATCGAGGCTCAGGTGCCGCGCGCCACGAGCGCGCTCGCCTCGCGCACGACCTCGGCCCAATCCGCCGGCGGGCGCGCGATCTCATCCACCCAATCGCGCGGCGGCACGCCCGCTTCGATCGCGACGCGCGCCTCTGCGTCGCCGGTCAGGAGATCGAACGCGGGGATGTCGTCGACGTACTCGTAGGCGTCGGTGCGAAAGACGAAAGCATCCGGAGCCTGGCGGCGCGCGACCGCGCAGAGCGTCAGGTACGTCGCGTACGAGCGGAACGACGCCGCGTCGGTCACGTGAATCTGCACGCCGCCGCAGATCGCGCCCGCGTGTTTCTGGAACGTGGGCTCGAACGTGATTGGCCGCGCCGTGAGCCCCGGGAGCCCGCTCTCTGCCAGCGCGGCGGCGAGGCGCGCGCCGTCGAGGTAGGGCGCCCCCACGATCTCGAACGGGCGGGTCGTCCCTCGCCCCTCCGAAAGGTTCGTGCCCTCGAGCAGACAACCACCTGGGTAGACGAGCGCGGTGTCGAACGTGGGCATGTTCGGCGACGTCATGACGAATGGCCGATCCCACGCCGGCGCGAGCGACTCGCGGTCCCACCCCTCGACCGAGACGATACGCACGGCCCCGCCCTTGCCGACGGCGAGGCCGTCTCGATGAGCGAACAGCGCGACGATTTCACCGGGCGTCAGCCCGTGCCGCACCGGCACCGCCTCGAGCCCGACGAACGAGAAGAACCCCTCGGCCTGGACGCGGCCCTCGAACGCTCCGCCGCCGAGGGGGTTGGGGCGATCGAGCACTACGGTCTCGACACCCGCGCGCGCGGCGTTGCGCGCGGCGAGGAGCGCCGTCCAGACGAACGTGTAGTACCGGCTACCGACGTCGGCGAGATCGACGAGCAGCACGTCGATCTCGGCGAGGTGCTCGGGCTTCGGCGACAGGTCCTCGAAGCGGTCGCCATACAGGCTGATGATCGGGGCCGACGTGATCGGATCGACTGCGTCGGCGACGCCGACCATGTACTGAGCCTCGCCGCCGTAGCCGTGCTCGGGGCCGAAGATGATACGCGGCTTGATGCCGAGATCGGCGAGGACGCCCGACACGTGCACGAGCCGCCGATCGACGGAGGCAGGGTGGGCGAGCAGCCCCACGCGGCGACGGCCCAGCTCGCGCCCGAGCGCGCCCGTGATCGTCGGGTCCTCCCGCAGCCGGTCGAGTCCGATTCGCATGCCGTCAGCTAGCCGCGGCGCGACGTGGGAACAAGCGGTTGGTCCCGTGGTACGTTTCGGAGAGCGTGCAGCTTCAGCCCGGCCAGGTCCTCGCGGAAAAATATCGGATCGTCCGCATGATCGGGCACGGCGGCATGGGCGCGGTCTACGAGGGCGAGAACGTCCGCATCCGCAGGCGGGTGGCGATCAAGACGCTCCACGCGCAGGTGTCCGAGAAGGCCGACGTGCTCGAGCGCTTCGAGCGCGAGGCTCAGGCGGCTGGCCGCATCGGCAGCGAGCACATCGTCGAGGTGCTCGACCTCGGCGATCTCCCCGGCGGCTCCCGCTTCATGGTGATGGAGTTCCTCGAGGGGATGACCCTCGGCGACCGGATCGTCCGGCAGGGTCGCATCCCGCCGCGCGAGCTCGTCCCCATCATGGGCGCGATGCTCGACGGTCTCGCCGCCGCCCACGCGGCCGGGATCATCCACCGCGATCTCAAACCGGCCAACGTCTTCCTCGCCCGCAGCCGATCGCAGCCCGACTTCGTGAAGATCCTCGACTTCGGCGTGTCGAAGTTCAACGTCCTCGCGTCCGAAGAGATGAGCATGACGCGCACGGGCGCCGTCGTCGGCACGCCGTATTACATGTCACCCGAGCAAGCGAAGGGCGCGCGGGGGATCGACGCGCGCAGCGATCTCTACTCGGCGGGCGTGATCCTCTACGAGGCCATCACCGGGCAGGTCCCGTTCAACGCCGAGACGTTCAACGAGCTCATCTTCAAGATCGCGCTCGAGTCACCGCCGCCGCCCGAGCAGTTCGTCCCCAACCTCGACCCGAGCTTCGCCGCCATCATGCGCCGCGCGATGGCGCGCGACCCGGGCGAGCGCTTCCAGACCGCCCTCGAAATGCGAGACGCGCTCTACGCCTGGGCGAGCCACTTCGACGCGTATGGCGGCTCGCCGCCGGCTCACCGCGGCTCGGCGCCCCACCTCGACACGTCGATGAAGACGCAGATGCTGCCCATGGTGGGCGGCCCGCACGAGCAACCCGTGAAGACGGCGGTGATGCACGCGGTCGCGCACGCCAGAGCGGCCCACGCCGTGCCGGCGGTCCCGACGCAGATGATGCCGGGTCAGCCGCCGCCCGGCGGGTACGGTGCCCCCGCACCCCACGTCTCCCCATCTGCTCCGATGTTCCCCGCGCCTCTGCCGGCGCCGGCAGAGCCGCAGCACGCCATCCCTGCGCCCCCCAAGAACCACGCGCCGCTCTTCGTCGGGATCTCGGTCGCGCTCCTCTGCGTCGCGGGCGGTGGCTACTTCGTCTATGCCAAGACGCTCGCTGCCGGCAGCACCGTAGACA
>CALKVR010001194.1 GCA_938004815.1 uncultured Polyangiaceae bacterium
CCTGGCAGGGCCCGGCGGCCCGCGTCTAGCTATCGGGCGCTGCTGCGCCGGGCGATGACGGCCGGCGCCATCGTCCACGAAACCGCGCGCTGGCCGGGGTCGCCCTCGACCCGCACCGCGAGGTCGGTCCCGTTCTTCTTGTAGGTGATGCGCTTCGGCCAATCGTGCTTCTTGTTCTCGAAGACGACGGTGTCTTCGTCCGTCGTCGGGACCTCGACGAACTCGGTCGGCGGTTTGCCGAGCGGCTGCGCGACGTACACGAGCGCTTTGTCGCGGACGATGATCCGCAGGTGCTCGAAGAACCCGGTCTCGCCGTTCTTCACCGCGCGGTTCGAGCCGATCATCGTTCTCGCGGTGGGCGGCAGCCAAGACTCCTCGATCCGCTCCCCGCCCTCGACCGCGCCGACCCAGCTCCCGCCGAGCCACGCTAGCCTCGCGACGGGATCGTCGGCCGGCGCCTGCAAGATCGCCGATGGGCCGGCCGCCTCTTTCACCAGATCGAAGCGATCGTTGGGCACCGTGATCGTCAGGTTGTAGTGGAGGATGAGCCACCGCCCGTCACGGAGCGCCAGCACGCCGCTCCCTCGCGCGGGCCCCAGCCCGAGGGTCTCGAGATCTTCATCGAACCACGCGTGCGCGCCGTCGGCGGCCACTGCGACCGCTCGCCGCTTCGAGCGAAACGTCCAGGCCTTGCCCTTCTCGAAGTGCGGGCGCGCGTAGGCCTCGAACGCAGCCTTGGTCCAGCGCTCGGTCGCGTCCGTCCCCATGAAGATCGAGTCACCGGCCAGGTGACCGAAGTAGCGCGCGAGGTCGGCTTCGGCCGCCGCCTCGTGCCAGTCGTCGAGCACCGTGCTCACGGCGCGCTCGATCGCGGCGCTGTCGATGGCCGGCGGAGCGGCGGGGGCTGACGCGGGCGGTCTCTCGCCAGGGGCGGCGCAGCCGACGGCGAGCGCGGTCGAAAGGACGAGGGCGCG
The DNA here is from genome assembly GCA_938004815.1 of uncultured Polyangiaceae bacterium. Lineage (GTDB taxonomy): Bacteria > Myxococcota_A > Polyangia > Polyangiales > Polyangiaceae > Xiheicaenibacterium. The sequence continues at coordinate 975 of CALKVR010001194.1, forward strand.
CGAGCGGAAGAGAGCGGCGGTTCGCACGCGCCACTCTGTTTTCAGCACCGTGGCGCGGTCAAGCGATACGCTGGGTGCGCGCCGATGGTGTTTCGTCCCTCGCTCCTCTGGGCGGTGCTGCCTGCGGTCGCGGCCGTCGGCGTGGAGTGGGGGTTTTGGCACGCGGACCTGACTTTCTCGGACTTCGGCGCCTCCGCCGATGCCGTCGCGATCTTGGGGGCCTTCTTGGTCGGGTTCGCCTTCCGCGCGTTCGCGACCAAGGCCTCACGACCCGGGTTCTCCGTCCTCGCCCGGATCACCGGCGCGGCGCTCGCGACGATCCCGGCCGCTGCCGTCGCCACGACCTTCGCGCTCGTCCGCCTCGACTCCCAAGAGATCGCGCCGTTCGCGAGGATGACCGGCGCGAGCACCCTGCCCTTCTTGGTGGTGGCTGCCCTGCCGATCGGAGGCGTGATCGCGGCCGTTTGCGTGCTCGGCGCCGCTCGCGTGACCGAGCGTGCGCTGGGCGGCGCGGCGACGGCGTCTACCGCAGCCGCGCTCACCGTAGCGGTCGTGCTCGCTTCCTCGGGGCGTGAGCCGTTCGAAGCGTTGCACCTCTCGGACGACACCCGCCTCGAGAAGCCAAGCCTGACCTTGCCGGTGCACGCGTCTCCGATCGAGATCGACGGCGTACGGTGGGAGTATGCGGCGGTGGGCGAGACGTGCGTGTTCCTCGGCCCGCCGCCTTCTCCCGCGGCCAAGACCGGCAACCTCGCGCCCATCCCGACGGTTCGGCTCGAGAACGGGTTCGCCGTCTGCCCCGAGTTGACGTTCCACCGCGAGCCCGGACGCGTGCTCGGCGTAGCCGTGCTCCCGAACGAGCCGCGCGTCGTGCTCGGAGCTCAGAACGGCGTCGTCCTCCCGCTGGACAAGCGCGGCAGCTTGCTCGGCGCCGTCACCTCGCGCGACGTACCGGATACCGAACCGTTCGTGCGACTCGACGGCATTCGCGCGCAGGAGAGCCCGATGACCGACGAGTCGACGCTCGGCCCCTGGCGCGTCGAGCGCACCTACGCCGGGACGGCTGGCTGCAGGGTCGTCGCACACCGAGACGGCGATACGATCCTGCAGGAGACGTACGAGCCGTCGGGCCGTGACGGCAAGCGCTTCGATCTCTGCCCCGGGTTCGCCGTCGTCGCGTCCGCGCGCCTCGGCTTCGTGAGCGTCTACGTCGAGGGTTGGCGTGCGCACCTGCCAAAACGGTTCGTCAAGAAGGGCTCGGCAATCCTGGAGCGCCTTCGGCTCGTCGACTTCGCGGGCACGCACCGCTCGCCCTTCGCCTATCGAGCCCTCGCGCTCTTCGGAGCGGTCCTCGGCTTATCGCTGCTCGCCGTCATCGCGCTCGCGAGCGTTCGCCGCCGCGACATGCGAGGCTTCGCTCCCGCCGACCACGAGGGCGGTGGGGTGATCCAGCTCGAGGACGGGTTGCGCGTCCGCGTCGACGCAGCGCGCGGCGTCGCGACGGGGAGAGTGATGGTGCGCGGCCCCAGCCCCGCCCCCCGGACGCAAGACTACCGCGGCGGCGCCGAGGTCGAGCCGGCCGAGCTCGAAGTGCGCCCGACCGACGCATTCCGGGCAGACGCCGATCGACTCGACAGCGTCGTCTCGCTCGCCGCGCTGGGCGCCGCGCTCGCCCCCATCGCGTTCGTCGCACCCGCGCTCGTGGCCATCGCCCTCGGGTTTCGATGACGGCGACGCCACCCGTACCGCGAACACGGTCGCGCTAGGCGCCGGCTCCGAAGTTCGCTTCAAACTTCGACGACCGTCTGGGCGAGGTCGCGCGAA
>CALKVR010001195.1 GCA_938004815.1 uncultured Polyangiaceae bacterium
CCGCTTCGACGAGCTCCCGGGCCAGACTGACGCGCTCTTCGTGGTCGACCGCGACGACCACCTGAAGGGGATCCTCCCGCTCAAGCGCCTGCTCGTGAGCGACCCGGAGGTGGACGTGTCCGCGCTCACGGAGCGCGACGTCGTGTCGTTCACGCCCGACGGGGACGCCGAGGAGGCGGCCCAGGCCTTCGAGAAGTACGACCTGGTGAGCGCCCCGGTGGTCTCGGCCGACGGGCGGGTCGCCCGCCTCACGGTGGACGCGGTGCTCGACTTCGTCCGCGAGAGCCAGGAGTCGCAGGAGCTCGCCAAGGTGGGCCTGCGGGAGGAGGAGGACCTCTTCTCGTCCGTGTGGCTCTCGGCCAAGAACCGCGGGCCGTGGCTCGCCCTCAACCTCTGCACGGCCTTCGTGGCCTCGCGCGTCGTGGGCGCGTTCGAGGGCTCCATCGAGAAGCTCGCCGCGCTCGCGGCGCTGATGCCGATCGTGGCGGGGATCGGCGGCAACTCCGGCAACCAGACCGCGACCCTCATCGTCCGGGCGCTCGCCTTCGACCAGGTGAGCGCGGGCAACGCGCGGCGGCTCCTCGCCAAGGAGCTCGGCATCAGCGCGCTCAACGGCGCGCTCTGGGGCAGCGTCCTCGGGTTCGTCGCCTGGCTCCTCTACGGCAACGTCGCCCTCGGGGGGGTGATGGCGATGGCGATGATGCTGAACCTCGTGGTCGCGGCGCTGGCCGGCCTCTTCATCCCGCTCGCCATGGAGCGGTTCGGGCGCGACCCGGCCATCGGCTCGAGCGTCTTCCTCACGTTCGTGACCGACAGCATGGGGTTCTTCATCTTCCTCGGGCTCGCGACGGCCTTCCTCCTCTAGAGGCCATGGCGCGGCTCTTCCTCGCCGTCTGGCCCGACGCGCCCGCGCGCGCGTCGCTCGCCGCGATCGCGTCGGAGGTCGCCCGCCGCTGCGGCGGCCGCGCCGTCCCGGCGGCGAAGCTCCACCTCACGCTCGCCTTCCTCGGCGAGGCGGACCCGGCGCGCGTGCCGTCAGGCGCGCTCGCGCGGGTGGCGGCGCAGTCGGCGCCCTTCGGGCTGGCGCTCGACCGCCTGGGCGCATTCGCGCGCGCGGGGGTGGCGTGGGCGGGCTGCGCGGCCGCGGCGCCGGCGCTTCTCGAGCTGCAGGCGGGCGTCGAAAGCCGGCTGCGCGAGGCGGGCTTCGTCCTCGAGGACCGGCCCTATGCCCCGCACCTCACGCTGGCGCGGCACGTGCGGACGCGGGTAGCTGCCGAGGCGATCGGGCCGGTCGCGTGGCGCGTCGCGTCGTTCGCGCTGGTGGAGTCGGAGCGGGGGAGCGGTGCCTACCGCGAGGTGGCGCGGTGGCCGCTGGCGGGGGGAAAAACATGAAGGCCCCGCCCTGAGGCGACAGGCCTTCTGGGAACTGCAAGCCCGTTTGCGAGGCGCTCCCCACGCGGCGTCTCCGGCCGCTTGCGCGGGCGATTCCGGAGGGTCGCGCCTCGTATCCGGGTTCAGGCCGGTGGCCCGGAAGCCCTGGGGCTTCCGTCAGCTCATCGGCTTGATCAGCGGGGTGATGACCGGGGTGACCGCGGGAGCCATGGGCTTCGCGGGGGCCGCAGCCTTCTTTGCCGCCTTCTTCTTGGCTGGCTTCTTCTTGGCTTTCTTGGCCGGCTTCTTCGCAGCCTTCTTCTTCTTGGCCGCGGGCTTCTTCTTCGCGACCTTCTTCTTCGTCGTCTTCTTCGCCGCCTTCTTCTTCGCGGCGGCCTTCTTCTTGGCGGCGGGTTTCTTCTTCGCGGTTGCCATCGTCTTGCTCCTTTCGATTGTTGGACCGAAGTGTCTCTTACGTCCCGGGCGACCTCGCGGCCGTTGGCCCCGGCACTACCAAGCGCTCGGATTTCTCGATCGAACGGTAAGCCTGGTGGCTCTCTTCCGGCGCCCCGCTGCCGCTCGTCGCGACCTCGATGCACCAGCTTGGTGGAGCGGATGATATGCGAAAAAATCCGCGGAACCGCGGTTTCGGGCCGTGTCAAGCGCGCTTATTTGCACGAACTGGCGGCGCATTGGTATCGAATCGATACCATCAACCCCCCGCGTTTTCGCCGCGCGGGGCGCCGGCTCAGCCGAGCGTCGATTCCCCGGCGAAGAGCGAGGCGATCGTCTCTCTCGCGCGAACCTCCGCCGCGCGGGCGCCGTCGACCATCACCTCGGCGGGCCGCGGGCGCGAGTTGTAGTTGGAGGCCATCGCCATCCCGTAGGCGCCGGCGGAGAGGATGGCGAGGCCGTCGCCCGCCTCGATCGCGAGGCGCCTGTCCGTGCCCAGCACGTCGGAGGATTCGCAGACGGGGCCGACCACGTCGTAGACGGCTTCCGGGCGGTCCAGCGCCGCGAGCGGGGCGATCTCGTGCCACGCCTCGTACAGCGCGGGGCGGATCAGCTCGCTCATGGAGGCGTCCACGATCGCGAAGCGCCGGTCCTTGTCGAGCTTGAGGTACTCGACGCGGGTGAGCAGGACGCCGGCGTTGCCGACGATGGAGCGGCCGGGCTCGACCACGACGGCGTAGCCCGTGCCCGCGAGGCGCCGGCCGACGGCCGCGCACCAGCGGCCGATGTCGAGCGCCGTCTCCTCCTCGCGGTAGCGGATGCCGAGCCCGCCGCCGACGTCCACGTGGGTGACGGGGATGCCGCGCGCGGCCACCGCCGCGGCGAGCTCGAGCACGCGGTCGAGCGCCTCCTCGAGCGGCGCCATGTCGAGGATCTGGGAGCCTATGTGGCAGTCGATGCCGGTCACGCGCAGGTTGGGCAGGCGCGCGGCGAGGTCGTAGGCGGCGAGCGCCCGGTCGTGCGCGATGCCGAACTTGTTGCCCTTGAGGCCGGTGGAGATGTAGGGGTGGGTGCCGGCGTCGACGTCGGGATTGACCCGCAGCGACACCGGCGCGCGCACGCCGGCCTCGCCGGCGAGGCGGTCGAGGCGCTCGAGCTCCGGCTCGCTCTCGACGTTGAAGCAGCGGATGCCGGCCGCCAGCGCCGCGCGGATCTCGGCCTCGCTCTTGCCCACGCCGGAGAAGATGACGCGGTCGGCGCGCCCGCCGGCGGCGAGCACGCGCGCGAGCTCCCCGCCGGAGACGATGTCGAACCCCGAGCCCAGGCGCGCGAGCAGCGCCAGCACCGCGAGGTTGGCGTTGGCCTTGACCGCGTAGCACACGAGGTGGTCGGTGCCTGCGAGCCCCTCGTCGAAGGCCCGCCAGGCCCCCTCGATGGCCGCGCGCGAGTAGACGTAGCAGGGCGTGCCGAAGCGGGAGGCGACGTCCGCCAGGCGCACGCCCTCCATCCACAGCTCGCCGTCGCGGCGGTGCACGGCGCTCATGGCGAGGCGAGGGAGGCGGGCTTCGGGGTATCGGGCAGGCGCAGCGGGCCCTTCTGGCCGCAGGCGCCGAGGGCGATCGCGAGCGCGATCCAGGCGAGTGCGCGTATCATTCCCGGGAGCGTAGCACAGCCCCCCGCGCCCCCATGGACGAGAGCGAATTCCACCGCGCCGCCGACGAGATCCTCGCCCGCATCGAGCGCGCCGCCGAGGGCTCGGAAGGCCTCGACGCCGACCTCGAGGCCGGCATCCTCACCCTCGAGTGCCCCGACGGCAGCCGCATCGTCGTGAACCGCCAGGCGCCCAACCGCGAGATCTGGGTGGCGGCGCGCTCGGGCGGCTTCCACTTCGCGTGGCGCGAGGGCGCCTGGCGCGACACGCGCTCGGGAGAGGAGCTCTTCGCCTCGCTCGCGCGCATCGTGCGCGGGCAGTCCGGCGAGGCGATTTCCTTCGGCTGAGCGGGGCCGCGGGCCCCGTTTTCCGGGAAGGTATCGACCCGACACGAAACGGCGGGCGCGCAAATCCTTGACTTTTTCGTATCGAGTCGATACTAATCAGGGGCGCGCACGGGGCGCGGAGGAGGAGGCGGCGTGGACAAGAACCCGCTGGTGCTGCTGGAGCTGGTCGAGCGGCTGGCGAACCTGATGCGCGCCGAGATGCGCAAGGCCGGCGCCGACGAGGGCCTGCAGCCGGTGCACCTTCACGCCCTCATCTACCTCAGCAAGGCCAACCGCTATTCCAACACGCCGCAGGCCCTGGCGGCCTACCTGGGCCTCACCAAGGGCACCGTGTCGCAGACGCTGCTCATCCTCGACCGGCGCGGCCTCATCGAGCGCTACCAGGACGACATCGACCGCCGCGTCGTGCGGCTGCGGCTCTCGACTGCCGGCGAGCAGCTGCTCTACGAGGCCCAGCCGGCGCTCGCCTGGCAGAACGCCACCCGCAACATCAGCCCCAACCGCATCCGCAACGCCACCTCGGCGCTGCGGGAGACGCTCGCCACCTTCCAGGAGGACAACGAGGGGGCGATGTTCGGCGAGTGCACGGACTGCACCCACTGCCAGAAGCTCTCCCAGCGCATCTTCCGCTGCGGGCTCAAGGGCGACCGGCTCTCCGGCCCGGAGACCCGGCGGCTGTGCTGGCTCTTCGAGGCGAAGCGGGAGAGC
>CALKVR010001196.1 GCA_938004815.1 uncultured Polyangiaceae bacterium
CCCCCCCTCCTGCGAGGGGGGGCGGGCGGGCTACGGCCTGCGATCAGCGCAGGAGGCTGAGCGCGAGCTGGGGGGCCTGGTTGGCCTGCGAGAGCATCGACACCGCCGCTTGCTGCAGCACCTGCGTACGGGCGAGCGCGGCAGATTCCTCTGCCACGTCGACGTCGCGGATGCGGCTGTTGGCGGCCGACATGTTCGACTTCATCGACTGGAGGTTGCTCACCGTGTTGGTGAGCCGGTTCATCGAAGCGCCGAAGTCCGCGCGCCGCGAAGAGACCGCACCGATCGCGCCGTCGAGCGCCGTGATCGACGCCTGCGCGTTGGTGGCGGTCGCGCCATCCACCGTCGAGGCGTTGATGCCGAGCGACGTCAGATCCACGCCACCGAAGGTGACGCTGATCTGGTCAGCCGCGGTGTTGATGCCGACCTGGAACGTCACCGCCGTGGACGCGCCCGACAGCAAGTCTTTGCCGTTGAACTTCGTCGAGTCGGCGATGCGCGTGATCTCGTCGCGAAGAGCGGTGAACTCGGTGTTCAGGTAGCCGCGGTCGGTGGCCGTGAGGTCACCGTTGGCGCCCTGAACCGCGATCTCACGCATGCGGCCGAGCATGTTGCCCACCTGACCGAGAGCACCCTCGGCGGTCTGCGACATGCTGATCGCGTTGTTGGAGTTGCGTTCGGCGACGCCCAAGCTCCGGACCTGAGCCTTCAAGCTCTCGCTGATTCCGAGCCCGGCCGCGTCGTCGGCGGCGGTGTTGATGCGCATGCCGCTCGAGAGCCGCTGGAAGCTGGTGTTGAGAGACGCGGACGCGTTCGACAGGCTTCGCTGCGATTCGAGAGAGGCGACGTTGGTGTTGATGTAAAGGGGCATGGCGGGTCTCCTTCTTGGAGGGTTCGAGGTGGCGTCTTGCCACCCGGCGGTTCCGCGCGATTCGGCGGATCCACGGATCTGAGGACGGCTCGGTCTCGCCGACCTTAAGGGCTGCTCGCGCAGCGAAAGCCGATCGACTCGGACGCCATCCCACCCTGCACCACGAGCTCTTCGGGCTGGCCGGCTGCGCTCGTGGTCGTGAACGAGCTACCGAGCGCCTTGCTCACCCCCGGCTCCGACGTCACCCACTCGGAGACGTTGCCTTCGAGATCGAACACGAGGGGCTTGGGCCCCGGTTGCTTGAACGCGCCGACCGGCGACGTGCCGTCGTACCCGTCGTCCCCATCGACAGAGGTTCGCGCGCGGGTCGTCGGACGTCCCGGCGGCGCGTTTGCCGCGCAGAGCCCACGCCGATGTCCATTCGCTCGCGCTGGGCAGGCGACGGTCGTTCCATGCGCAGAACGTCGAGGCCGCCTCGAAGCTCACGCAGTTGGCCGGGTGGTCGAGGCGCCCCGGCGGGCCGTTGCAGAGCTCGGCGCGCGCCCGACGCACCTCGGGCCGACCGGCCGGCGACGCCTCGGACCCGAGCGCCGGGCAGACGCCGTCGTCTTCGCACGCAGCGTACGCCGCGACCGACACTTCGACGCGATCGATGCAAGCGCCCGAAGCGTCGGCGGCGATCATGTCGCGAGGACACCCGCCCTCGACGGGCAGAGCGCCTTCGCTCTCGGTCGGGGCGCTCGCGCGGTGGCGCGCCGCGGCGGCGACCTCGCTCGGCTCTACCTCTACCTTGTGCGGGCGCATCCCGATCGCGATCCCGCTCCCCAGCCCGATCGCGATGCCGGCGGCGATGAACATCGACGGGAGGAGCGCCGCTAAGCCTCGGGCCGGCTGCTTGGAGGGGACGGGGATCGTCTGCGGCGCGATCGGCGTCCCGTCGCTCGGCCGGCTCTGGCGCTGAGGCGGGCGCGAACTCGGCGCAGGCTCGGGCGTGCGAACGTCCGCCGCCGCCTCCACCGTGGGCGGCACCGCCGATGGCATCGAAGAGAGGAAGAGCTCTGGCGTTGCCGCCGGCTCGTCGCTCGTGTCGTCGTCGAGCACGTCGTCGGCGTGCGGCTCGAAGAGACCACCTGCCAGCACGTCCGGAACTTCGAGCGGCGGCTCGGACGGCGTGGCCTCCGCCTCCCAGAAGTAGAACGGCTCGGCCTCCGCAGGCGCCGCGGCGCTCGGCTCGGGCGGCGACGACGAGACGCGTACCGTGGGCTCGCGCCCCGAGATGGGCGTGCGCTCGGCGATCTCTTGAGCGGGACCGGGCTCGTCGGACGCCGTGACGTCCCGCAGGAACGCGCGGACGGCCTCGCCCCCCTCGTTGTAGCGATGATCGATGTCGCGCGAGACGCACCGGGCGAACCACGCGTCGAACCCGTTCGGCAGCCTCGGCGCGAGGCTGTCCTGAGCGCGCGCCGAAGCCGGCGGCAACTCGTCGAAGCAGACCTCGCGCAGGAGGACGGGTACGGCGACGTCCTGCGACGCGCTCGTCCAGTAGTATGTCCCGGTGAGCAGGTAGTACGCGAGGAGACCGAGCGCCCACACGTCCGTCTGGGGAGCGATGCGGCCGTGCGGATCGGTCTGCTCGGGAGCCATGAAAAGAGGTGATCCGACCGGCTGGGTGCCCTCGGCCGCGGTGCTCTCGCCGAGGAGCTTGGCCACGCCGAAGTCCAGCACCTTGGTGGTGAACCGCTCTTGCGCGCGGCGCGGATGGGCCAGGAAAACGTTCTCGGGCTTCAGGTCGCGGTGGACGATACCGAGGGCATGGGCCCGCTCGAGGGCGTGGCCGACATGGGTCAGGATGAGACGGACGTCTTCGAATGGGACTGGCCCCCCCTCCTCGACGAGCTCGCACAGATCCTGCCCGTCGAGCAGCTCCATGACGATGTATGGGGCGTTCGTCATGGAATCGACGCCCGCCGTCACCACGTCGACGACGTGATCGCTCTCGATGGCGGCGGCCGCGCGCGCCTCTCGAAGGAACCGTGTACGGCTCTCTTCGCGGCGAACGAGCGCGTCCGCGAGGAGCTTGAGCACGCGGAGCTTGTTGGTCGCGAGCTGGATGACAACGTAGAGACGGCCCATCCCGCCCGACCGCAGCGGTCGGACGATCCGGTAGGCGTCGGCGAAGACGTCACCGGATTGGAGGTCGAGCAGCTCGGTCACGACCGCCTCTCATCAAGGGTCGTGCCTGACGCTGCGGTAGGCGGGCACGTCGCGTGCAATCGCCACGAGCGCCCGTGACTCCTCGACAGCTAGCCGAGACTTTCACGTCAATCCCGCCGCCGTCGCCCTCCGGAGCCCCTGGCGAGGAGCGGCCGCGGGTCGCGGTCGCGTCCGACCGGTCTCATTTCGCGACTCGGCTCGAGGCCCTGCTCAGCCGTGGAGGCTACGAGACCACGCTCCTCGCGCGGCAGGATCGAACCGCGCCCGCGATCGCGGCGGACCCGCCAGATATCTTGCTCATCGATGGTCTCCTCCAGGAGCCGACGGCGTTCGAGCTCTGCGGTGAGCTGCGCGCCACCGACTCCGGCCGCCAGCTCCCGGTGGTGCTGCTGGCCGACCCGGGGGCCAACGAGGTCCAGGCTGCGCGAAGCCTGCTCTGCGGCGCGGACGACTTCTGCGTCGTCACCGATCGTGGGCTCGAGCTCCTGGCTCGGCTGCGGGTCCAGATTCGGCACAACGGCATGCGCGAGGCACTTCGAACGGTGCAAGACGAGCGTGATGCCTACAAGAAGGCGTCGAACCTCGAGTCGATGACGGGCCTGCTCAACCGACGAGCCATCGACGGGGTAGTGGCCAAGGCGGTGGCGGCGCGCACCCCGTTCGCGCTCCTCTTCATCGACATCGATCACTTCAAGTCGATCAACGACCGATTCGGGCACGCGCAGGGCGACCAGGTCATCCGTCTCGTCGCCGAGTGCCTCAAGCGACAGGCCCGGCCCTCCGACTTCTGCGGTCGCTACGGTGGCGAGGAGTTCGTGGTGGTCGCGATGGGCGTCACGCACGAGACGGCGCCCATCGTCTCGGAGCGCCATCGCAACGCCATCGCCTCGATGAAGTCGCAGGTCTGTCCAGTCACCGCGAGCGTCGGCGTGGCCGTCTTCGACCCGGGCTCCCCCGACCCCGGGGCGCTCGACCTCTACAAGCGCGCGGACAACGCGGTCTACGAGGCGAAGCGACGAGGGCGCAACCGCGTCGTCGTCGCTCCCTCGCTCGGTGTGGTGACGGCCGCCGCCGGTACCCTCGAGCAGAAGCTCCTCGAGGCGCTCGCCAAAGGCCGCGCCGGCCTGCCGGTCCTGCCGGACGCCGCGCGAGACGCCCTCCGTCTCGCGCGCGA
>CALKVR010001197.1 GCA_938004815.1 uncultured Polyangiaceae bacterium
GCACCACGCGTCGCGCGGCCAAGATGGTCTGCCTCGACCTCGACCACCCCGAGATCGTCGACTTCATCCAGTGGAAGATCCGCGAAGAAAAGAAGGCGCAAGCCCTCATCGCGGCCGGCTACCCCGCCGACTTCAACGGTGAAGCTTACCACACTGTCAGCGGCCAGAACTCGAACAACTCGATCCGCATCACCGACGACTTCATGAAGGCGGTCGAGGGCGGCGGCAATTGGCAGACGCGCGCCCGCACCACCGGCGAGGTCATCGACACCTACCCCGCCAAGGATCTGTGGAAGATGATCGCCGACGCGGCGTGGGGCTGCGCCGACCCCGGCGTGCAGTACGACTCGACCATCAACCGCTGGCACACCTGCCCGAACACGGCGCGCATCAACGCCTCGAACCCGTGCTCCGAGTACATGTTCCTCGACGACTCGGCCTGCAACCTGGCGTCGCTCAACCTGACCAAGTTCCTCGACCAGCACGGCAAGTTCGATATCGAGGGCTACCGCCACGCGGTGCGCGTGTTCTTCATGGCGCAAGAGATCCTGGTCGACTTCTCGTCGTACCCGACCAAGGACATCGCCAAGAACTCGCACGACTACCGTCCGCTCGGTCTGGGCTACGCCAACCTCGGCACGCTCCTCATGCTGCTCGGCCTGCCCTACGACAGCGAAGAGGGTCGCTCGCTCGCGGCCGCGCTCACCTCGATCATGTGCGGTCACGCCTACCGGGTCTCGGCCGAGATGGCCGCGACCAAGGGCGCGTTCCCGGGCTACGCCAAGAACCGCGAGCCGATGCTCCGCGTCATGGGCATGCACCGCGAGGCCGCCTACCAGATCAACCGCGACAAGTGCCCCGAGGCGCTCTACCAGGCCGCTTGTGAAGACTGGGACGACGCGGTTCGCCTCGGGCAGCTGCACGGCTACCGCAACGCGCAGGCGACCGTCCTCGCGCCGACCGGCACCATCGGCCTCTTGATGGACTGCGACACGACGGGCATCGAGCCCGATTTCTCGCTGGTGAAGTTCAAGAAGCTCGCCGGCGGCGGGTACTTCAAGATCGTCAACCAGTCGGTGCCCGAGGCCCTGCGCCGCCTCCACTACAGCGAGCACGAGGTCGCCGAGATCGTCGCCTACGTCTCGGGCACCAACACGCTCCTCGCCGCGCCGCACATCAACCGCGCCAGCCTCAAGCAGCGCGGCCTGGCCGACGACGATCTCGCCAAGATCGAGCGCGCCCTCCCCGGCGTGTTCGACCTCTCGCTCGCGTTCGCGCCCTGGGTCCTCGGCGAGGATGCCTACGCGCGCCTCGGCGTCACCCCCGAGATGAGCAAGAAGCCGGGCTTCTCGCTCCTCAAGTTCCTCGGCTTCACGACGGTGCAGATCGAGGACGCGAACGACGTCATCGTCGGGCGCATGACGGTCGAGGGCGCGCCGCACCTCCGCATCGAGCACTACGCCGTCTTCGACTGCGCCAACCGCTGCGGCAAGATCGGCCAGCGCTTCCTCGCGCCGATGGCGCACGTCCGGATGATGGCGGCGACGCAGCCGTTCCTCTCGGGCGCCATCTCCAAGACGGTCAACCTCCCCAACGAGTCGACCGTCGACGACGTGCAGCGCATCTACGAAGAGGGCTGGAAGCTCGGCCTCAAGGCGGTCGCGCTCTACCGTGACGGGTGCAAGGCATCGCAGCCGCTCTCGAGCTCGGCGGCCAAAGAGAAAGAGTCGGCCGACGAGGCCGACTCGATGGCCGACATCCCGGTGCAGACCCTCCCCATCCTGCGCCCGCAGGGCTCGCGCGTGCGCCTGCCCAAGAAGCGCATCGGCTTCACGCAAGAGGCCAAGGTGGGCGGCCACAAGATCTACCTCCGCACCGGCGAGTACCTCGACGGGTCGCTGGGTGAGATCTTCATCGACATGCACAAAGAGGGCGCGGCCTTCCGCTCTCTCATGAACTGCTTCTCGATGGCGGTCTCGCTCGGGCTTCAGTACGGCGTGCCGCTCCAGAGCTTCGTCGAGCAGTTCACGTTCACCCGCTTCGAGCCGCAGGGCATGGTCGAGGGTCACGAGAACATCAAGATCGCGACCAGCATCGTCGACTACATCTTCCGCGTGCTCGGGGTCGAGTACTTGGGGCGCTACGATCTCGCGCACGTCGTCCCCGAGTCGAAGATCGAGGACCCGACCGAGACGCGCCACCACGAGGCCGCGACGCTGCCGCCGCCGCCCTTCGGGGGCAGCGCGCAGACTCAGATGCTGCCCTCGTTGCGCGACCCCTCGCGTGACGACGATCACGGCTCGGCCAACGCTCTCGATGCGCACCTCGACGAGCTCATGGGTGACGCACCGGTCTGCGACGGCTGCGGACACATCACCGTCCGCAACGGCGCTTGCTACAAGTGCCTGAACTGCGGCAACTCGATGGGCTGCAGCTAGCCCTCGATACCGACGACCGCAGCGTCGTCATGGGGTAGGCTCCAACCCATGCGGCTGGGCGCGTGCGCGGTCCTGTTGGCTCTCGCCGGCTGCTTCGTCGACGCGGTCGGCGGGGCAGGCGGCGGCGAGGGGCTCGGCTCGGGGTCGGGCGCGGGCGGGCCTGCGAGCAGCGTCACCGCCGGTAGCTCGGTGTCGTCGAGCGCGGGTAGTACGATGTCGTCATCGTCATCGTCATCGTCGTCGTCCGGGTCTGGCTCGTCTTCGGCGTCGACCAGCGCGTCGAGCGGCTCGGGGGGCGAGGGCGGCGGTTCGCCCGTCGCCTGCGAAGACGTCTGCACGATGGGGACGTGCGTGAACGGCACGTGCGAGATCCTCTGTCAGGCGATGAACTCGTGTGGCAGTGGCGTCACGTGTCCGCCCGGCGTCCCGTGTCACGTCCGCTGCGAGGGGCACGGTAGCTGCGCCGGTACGGTCGACTGCACGGCCGCGACCGCGTGCGACATCGACTGCACGAACCAGAACGCCTGCGACTCGCTGGTCACGTGCGCCGGCCAAGCGTGCGACATCTCGTGCACGGGTCACAACTCGTGCGGAATGGTGGGATGCTCCGCCGACGTGTGCACCATCAGCTGCGAGAACCAGAACGCCTGCGGTTCCGTGTCGTGCGGTCCCGGCGCCTGCACGATCGACTGCTTGAACACGGGGACTTGCGGCGCCGTCGCGTGCGGCGCTTCGTGCGGCTGCAACACCGACTGTTCGGGCAGCGGCAGCTGCGGCTCGGTGATGTGCCCGGTCGCCTGTGGCGTGGGCTCGTGCTCCTGCGACAACTGCCCCTGAGAAGCGCCCATCGAAAGGCACCACCGAAGCGCGGGGGGGGGCGCCGTCGCCTGGACACGTCGTCGCGCACACTGGTACATTTTTGGTCGATGCTGAGGCCCCAGGCCCCGAGCGTCACCCTCGCGATCCTCGTCATGGCGAGCATCGTGGGTTGCCGCGATTGGGACCGCTTCACCCCGTCCGTCGTGGGTGAGGGCGGCGCCGCTCCGTCGAGCAGCAGCAGCGGGTCGAACGCCAGCAGCGGCAGCTCGGGCAGCACCGCGAGCTCGGGCTCGACCGGGGGCGGCGGCGCCGGAGGCAGCGGCACGGGGGGTGACGCGTGCGGGACGATCGACATCCTGAGCGACGACTTCGACGGCGACTCGCTCGATTGGCGGTGGGAAGACCACGGTGACGGCACTTACTCGACCGACGGCGGCGATCTGCTGATCACGATGCCCGACTACGAGGCGTACTCGCAGCTCCAGAGCACGGCGGCCTTCGACTTCCGTGGCCGCACGATGATCATGGAGCTCGTAACGCCGGTGAACCCGGGCATCGGCATCTGGTTCAACGTCGCACGCGACCCCGAGAACTACCTGGAGATCTACGTCGATCCCGACGGGCTCATCTATTACAACCAGGAGACGGACGGGGCCTTCGCGACGTTCGCGGGCGAGGCGCTCGACCCCGACGAGTACCGGTTCTGGCGCTTTCGGGAAAATGACGGGACGGTTTACTTTGACCTCTCGAACGACGGCGCGACCTGGATGGAGCGGACGTCGTACGACATCTCGACGCTCATCGATCCGGCCTACACCTCGGTCTACGTCGGCGCCCTCACGTACGGCACAGGCTCACCCCAAGAGGGTCGCGTGGCGCGGGTGTACAGCGGCGAGCCGACGTCGCTCGGGCCCTGCTCGACGACCGTCCTCTCCGACGATTTCGAAGACGCTTCGACTGCGAGCGTGTGGGATGACGGTTGGAACGGCTCGGCGTGCTGGG
>CALKVR010001198.1 GCA_938004815.1 uncultured Polyangiaceae bacterium
GTCGTGTTCCCCGACGCCGAGGTGAAGTTCTTCCTCACCGCGTCGCCCGAAGAGCGCGCCACGCGCCGCCACCGTGAGCTCGCACAAAAGGGCTCGCCGCCCTCGTACGAGGCCACCCTCGACGACGTGGTCAGGCGCGACAAGGCCGACACCGAGCGGCCGATCGCTCCGCTCAAGCAAGCCGACGACGCCGTCGTGATCGACTCCAGCGGGGCGACGATCGATGAGGTGGTCGAGCGCATGGCGCGGGTGGTCGAGCAGCGCCCGGGGTAACAGTGCCGCGCGCAAACGTCATCGCCATCGATTCCTCCCCCCTGCCCCCCTCCGCGACGCGGAGGGGGGTCCTCTTCGGGTTCGTGGGCGTCGCGCTCGGGTGCGGGCCCGAGGTGCCGGCGGGCGGCGTCAAAGCTCCCGAACAACCCATCTCTCGCCGCCTCGAGCCGAACGAGGTCCTCCCCGGCGATCTCGACGTGGTCGTGCGCCTCGACCTCGCCCGCTTGAAACAAGCGCTGGGCCCCGAGCCCGAGAAGCAGCTGGCCGCCCGGCTCGGCACCGACCCCGCGGTGTCGGATGCCATCGCCGAAGCCCGCACCGCCACGCTCGGGCTCCGCTCGCTCGACCTCGAGTCGGGCGACCACGTCCTGGTCGTCGAGGGCGACATGAAGCGCTTCAAGCCGGACAAGGCGAGCTTCGAGGCCACGCCGAGCGCGAACGATCGGGTGAAGATCTTCACGCGCAGCACGCCCACCACGCGCGGCGGCGCCGAGCTCCTGGTCCTCCTCGACGATCGCGCCGTCGCTTTCGCGAGCCCGGCCGAGGCCGACGCGATGCTCCGGGTCCTCCGAGAGGGCGCCGACGAGAGCCGTGGCCAGCCCGTCGCCGAGGGCCTCCTCAGCTTCGACATGCGTCCGCGGCGGCTGTCGGCCGAGCTAGAGCAACGCTTCCCATCGATCGCGCGCTTGATCTCGCAGGTGCAGCGCATCAAGGGGGCCGTACACGTCGAGGCCGAGGCGCTCGTCGTTCGCGTCGAGGTGATCGCACGCAGCGAGACGGCGGCCGCGCGCGTGACGAAGTTCCTCGCGGCGCTGCGCGAGGGCGCCGACCCCTCGGGCGCCAGCGGCATCCTGAAGACGCTCGAGGTCGAGCCGCTCGGGGCGGTCGTCGCCGTTCGCGCCCGCGTGCCTGCGGTGATCGCGCTCGCGGCCCTCGCCGGCGCTGGGCCCGACCCCACCGCACCGCCCGCGCCATCTGGCCCCTGACGCCGAGCCGAAGATCCCATGCCGGACACCCACCCCGATCCCCCCGACAGCGAGCCGACCGCAGGCGTGCGCGTGACCGAGCCCGACATCGAGCCGGTGCGCCAGACGCTCCCCGACGTGGAGACGGGCGAAGCAGAGCCGCCCCCCGAGGCCGGGGCCGAGCCGCCGCCCGAAGCACCCAAGCGGCCACCGCGAAGCTGGGTGTACTTCCTCGTCGGCGGTCTCTTGTTCGCGTCCGTCGCGGGCCCTCTCGCCTTTTACTTTTTCGTCTGGCGATACCGCCCGACTGCGCCCCAGCACATCCCCCACGGCTCCACGCTGGTCGTACGCTTCGACGGCCGCGACCTCTACCTGTACGAGCCGTTTCGCACCCACGTGCTCGGGGCGCTCGAGGACGCGCCCGGCCTCGACAGCCACGTCGAGCGAATCAAGTCGCGCACCGGGATCAACCTGCGCGAGGACGTGCGCGAGATCGTCTTCGCCACCACGACCGGCCAGAGCTTCGTCGTGCTCCTCGGCGGCAAGCTCGGGCGGCTCCGCGCCGAGCAAGACCGGTTTCCCGAGGGCGTGTACGCCGTCCTCACCGAGAAGGGCCTACCCGGCTTCGCCATGGCCGGCGACATCATGACCGGCCCCGGCTTCCGCCTCGCGCAGGCAGATGACGATACCGTCATCATTGGCACCGACGACGAGATCGTCCGGGCCGCCCTGGAGCCTTCGGACACATACAAGACGCTGGGGCTCGCGAGCTCCGGCGCGATGAGCTTCGTCGTCGACAAGCCCGCCCTCGCGCGCGCCGCCGAGACGGCCCCCGCCGGGGCGGGCGCCGCCTTGGGCAAGGCCCAGCGCGCGTCGGGCTACCTCCGGCTCGACAAAGCCAAGCTCTACATCGAGCTGCTACCGACGGAGGGCGTCTCCTCCGAAGCGCTCGGCCAGTCCGTAGACACCGCGCTCGCCGAGGCCAAGCTCATGTCGTTGCTCCTCCCCGACGCCTACGGCGCCAAGGGCGTCCTCGCCAGCGCGCGCACCAAGCCCCGCCCCGAGACCCTCATGATCGAAGCCGACTGGCCCCGCGAAGGCATCGACGACGGCCTGAGGCAGCTCGGCAGCGCCTTGAAGACGGTGCTCACGGGGGCTGCGCCCCCGTGAGGAATACACAACAGGCGACAGGCGATTGACAACCGACAAGTCGGCACCGCGCTGCCGCCACTGACGAGCAGCCTCAACGCTGCTGTGGAGCGCGGTAGCGCGTTGCCGACTTGTGAATTGTCAATCGCCTGTCGCCTGTTGTTCATTCTCTGCCGCGTCAGCGGCAGAGGACGTTGTCGCCCTCGACCTTGCAGTTGCACGGGCGGGTCTGCACCAGCTTGTTGCCCTTGCAGACGAGCATCTTCTTGCCGTCACCGCTGCACGACGCGGCGCCCTCTTGGTTGCACGCCTCGCCCACTTCGCCGATCGACCAGTCGCAGCGGACCATCTGGTTTTCTACCGCGCACTTCTCGGCGCCCTTGCACTTCATCGACTCGGTCATCTTGCCGCCCTTGCACTCGAGGTAGGCGAGCTGGTCGAGGGAGCACGCGGCCGCGCCCTCTTCGGTGCACGGGTCGCCGGCCGACACGAGCGAACGATCGCACTCGATCTTGTCGCCGGTGATGGCGCACCCCTTCGGGCCGCGGCAGAGAGCGTCGACCGTCATCTTCTTGTCTTTGCAGGTGAGGCGCTCCTTCTTGTCCTCGCTGCAGACGAAGCCGTCACCCGAGCAGGGGTCGCCGGCTTTGGAGATCGAGATGTCGCAGTGGATCTTGTCGCCCGAGCCGTAGCAGCCCTTGGCGCCGCGACAGGGGTCGACCCTGACCTCGCTGTCGCGGCAGATGACCATGGCCTTCTTGTCGTCCGCGCATGCGGCCTCCCCCTCCTCGTTCTTGCCGCACTTCTCGCCCTCTTGGTCCGCCGACCACGGGCACGAGATATTGACGATATTCCCCGCGCCGGGCGTGCTCGTGCAGCCGGAGCCGCCCTTGCAGTCGCGCAGGGCGTACTTGCCGTCGACGCACACCAGCGCTTGCTTGTTGCCGCGACACTCGCCAGCGTTCGGCTCACACGGCGAGCCCACGGTCGCCCGGCCGCTCAGCTTGTCGAGGACGTCTTTGACCTTCTCGCAGCCGAGGCCGAAGAAAGGGAGGACCCCGACGAGGAGGACGGTGGAGGCGGCCTTCTTGAGCATGGGCGCCTGATACACCCTCTCGCGCCTGCCGTCGCTCTCCAAGCCTCGCCGGGGCTGAACACCCGCGCCCGCCTCCCGAACCTGGTCGCGTTGACAGGCTGGGGGGATGGCACTATCTCGCTCCGCTCTCGCTCGGAAAGAGCGAGACGGAAGGAAGTTCGAACGAAACCAATATGAGCCAAGCCAATCTGGGAGTTGAGAAGAGCGGAGCCGACAGCTTCGCTGCCCTCTTCGAGGAGAGTATCCAAGAGGGTGACTTCGGAAACGAAGGAGAGATCATTCAGGGGACGGTCGTCGCCATCAGCCGTGATCACATCGTGGTCGACATCGGCGGCAAGAGCGAGGGCGCGATCCCGATCAAAGAGTTCCAGGACGCGACCGGCCAGCTCCCGGTAAACGTCGGCGACCGCGTCGACGTCTACATCGAGAGCCGCGAGAACGATGACGGGCTCGTCACGCTCTCGAAGGAAAAGGCCGACAAGATGAAGGTCTGGGATGAGATCTCGAACGCCTGCGAGGCGGACGAGCTCATCGAGGGCACCATCAGCCAGCGCGTCAAGGGCGGCCTCTCCGTCACGATCCGAGGCGGCGTCAAAGCGTTCCTCCCCGGCTCCCAGGTCGATCTGCGGCCCATCCGCAACTTGGACAAGCTGATCGGCCAGACCTACAAGTTCAAGGTCATCAAGTTCAACAAGAAGCGCGGCAACATCGTGCTCAGCCGCCGCGTGCTCCTGGAAAAGGAGCGCGACGAAATGAAGCAGCGCACCCTCGAGACGCTGACCGAGGGCATGGTCGTCAAGGGGACGATCAAGAACATCACCGAGTACGGCGCCTTCGTCGACCTCGGCGGCATCGACGGCCT
>CALKVR010001199.1 GCA_938004815.1 uncultured Polyangiaceae bacterium
GGGAGCCGATCCTTGGTCGCGACCAGCGTCTCTTCTGCCGTCGAAGCGTCGACCGTCTCGACCGTGAGGCGATCGAGAGCGCCGCCGCCGGCTTTGTCGAGCCGCTCGCGAACCGCGTCGAGCGCGGCGCGGCTCTGCTCCCAGCCGCTCGCGACGATGACCCGAACGCGGTCGACGCCCGGCGGCGGGGCGAGCACCCCGAGCGCGAGGTGCCGGACGAGACGGGCCAGGTCGCGCTTGTCCCAGTAGTAGGGCGCGAGGGCGACGGCGGTCGCGCCCTCGGGCGCGCTCGCCGCGTCCGTCGTCTCGATCGACCCGTCGATGACGTCGCCCGCTGCCTTCTGGATCGCCGCGGCGAACGGGGCTGCGTGCGGCCCGAGAACGAGGCGCGGGCGAGCGCCGGAGCGGGCGGCTGCGAGCACCCGCACGAGCGCGCCTCCGGGGACCCTCGCATCGTCTTCGATCACGGCAGCGGCCTCGCCCTCGAGCACGCCGCGCCGCTCGATCCGCACTGCTTGGATGAGCCCGGCGCCGACGACGTTGCGCTTCGACAGGTGGCGACACCAGCTCGCGGCGGCGAACGCGCCGAACAAATACCCTGCGCCGAGCGCGTCGTCGCCGCCGCCCACCGTCTCGGCGAACGCCCTCGCGAGATCGCCGGCCGCCTCTCGTATGCGCGGGAGGGCCTTCGACATGGCGTCGTCCGATCGGCTCACGGTGGCCAGAGGAGCCGGGAAACAGACGCCGCGCAACAGGCAAATCTGCAGCGCGTACGGGGCGATTGTCTGTTGCCTGCCGCGTGCTCCCCGGTCCAAAGTCTCTCCATGAGCGCGCTCCGACCCGTCTTCGTCCTCGACGCCGCCCGCACGCCGATCGGCCGCTACGGCGGCGGGCTCGCGGCGGTTCGCCCCGACGACCTGGCCGCCCACGTCGTGACGGCGCTCCTCGCTCGGCGCGAAGCGATCGCCGACCGGCTCGATCACGTGGTGTTCGGGGCCACCAACCAAGCGGGCGAGGACAACCGGAACGTGGGGCGCATGGCACTGCTGCTCGCGGGCGTCGCGTACGACGTACCCGGCGTCACCGTGAACCGCCTCTGCGGCTCGGGGCTCGAGGCGGTCGCCGACGCCGCCCGGCGCATCGCCGTAGGCGAGAACGAGTGCGTGATCGCGGGCGGGGTCGAGAGCATGACGCGCGCGCCGTTCACGATGCCGAAGACGAGCTCGGCCTTCGATCGCACGCCGCCGCCCATCTACGACACGACCCTGGGCTGGCGCTACCCGAACCCCAAGATGGCCGCCCGCTTCGAGCTCCAGTCGATGGGCGAGACGGCCGAGAACGTGGCCGAGAAGCACGGCATCACCCGCGCCGACCAAGACGCGTTCGCGCTCGAGTCGCACAAGCGCGCCGCGGCCGCGTGGGAGCGCGGTGACTTCCAGGACGAGATCATCCCGATCGACGTCCCCCAGGCAAAGGGCGACCCCGTCAAGGTGGCGCGCGACGAGTCGCTCCGAAAAGACGCCTCGCTCGAGGCGCTGGCCAAGCTGAAGCCGGTGTTCCGAAAGGGCGGGTCGGTGACCGCCGGCAACTCGTCGCCGATCAACGACGGCGCGGCCGGTCTCATCCTCGCCTCGGAAGAGGTCGCCAAGGCGAGCGGCCGAGCGCCGCTCGCGCGCTTGGTCATGTCGCAGGTCGCCGGCGTCGAGCCGAATTTCATGGGCGAGGGCCCCATCCCTGCGGTGAAGCGCCTCCTCGCGCGCGCCGGCCTGACGGTGAAAGACGTCGATCGGTTCGAGCTCAACGAGGCGTTCGCGGCGCAGGCCCTCGCGTGCGTGCGCACGCTCGAAGTCGACCCCGCGCGCGTGAACCCGCAGGGCGGCGCGATCGCGCTCGGTCACCCGATCGGCTCGAGCGGCGCGCGCATCGCGGCCACGCTGCTCCACGCGATGGCGCGCTCGGGCGAAAAGCGCGGCGTCGCGTCGCTCTGCATCGGGGTGGGGCAAGGGATCGCCGCCCTCTTCGAGCGAGGCTGACATGCGCCCGCTCGGCGCTCTCGCCTGGTCCGTGCTCGTCGTCGTGGCGTCCGCCTGCGGCTCCGCCTCCGACCCGCCGCTCGCGGGGGATCAGCCGCCCCAGGCGGAGGCTCCGTCCGAGCTCGTGCCCAATGCGTTCGAGATATCGATCGGCCGCAAGCGCACCCTGGGTGAGCGCTTCGAGCTCGATCGGTCGCGGCACGTGGAAAAGATGCGCGTCGAGGTCGGCGCCGACGGCGAGCGGCGCGAGTCGGTCGAGACGATCGACGCGTCGTTCCGCGGTGTGGGTGAGGTCGTCTCCCTCGATCGCGACGGCGAGGCCCGCGCGTATTTTTACACCATCGAATCGTTCGTGGAGACGCGCGGTCCGCACGCGTGGTCGCTGCCGCGCGGCACCACCATCCGCGTCGTCCGCGCGGCGCGGGCCATCGACGCCGTGATCGAGGTCGACGGGCGGCCGGCGAGCGAGCGCCAGCGAGAGGCGGTCGCCGGCTTCATCGACACGACCACGACCGGGGCCGGCGACGACGTGGTGTTCGGCACCAAGACGCCCAAGCGCGTCGACGAAGCGTGGAGCGCGCGGACCGATCTGGTTCGAGAGCGGCTGGCCGAAGAGGGCATGAGCGTGCCCGACCACGGCATCCGCGCGACCGCTCGCCTCGTCGGCGTCGAGCCGACGCCGGAGGGGCATCGCCGCAAGGTCCGGTGCCAGCTCACGCTTCAGGGCTTCGACCTGTCCGATTTGCCCGCGGGCGCCCGCGTGAGCGACGCGTCGCTGACGTCGTCGGTCGACATGGTCCTCGCGCCCGATGGCTTTCTCCTCGAGCAGGCGTCACGTCGAACGACGCGGCTGACGGTGACGTTCGAGCGGCCGGGTGAGCCACCGCGCTCGCTCGAGCTGCGCGACACGACCGCGTACGAGAGCCACAACCGCCCGCTCTGAGGTCGACGCAGCCGAGGCTTGCGGCTATATCCGCTCGCCGTCGTGCTTTCGCCCCCCGCACTCACCCACCTGCGCCAGCTCGAGGCCGAGAGCATCCACATCATCCGGGAGGTCGCGGCCGAGTTCCAGAAGCCGGTGATGCTCTACTCCATCGGCAAGGACAGCTCGTGCATGCTGCACCTCGCCAAGAAGGCGTTCCACCCCGCGCCGCTGCCGTTCCCGCTCTTGCACGTCGACACCACGTGGAAGTTTCGCGAGATGTACCGCGTGCGCGACGAGGTCGCGAAGATGGACGGTGTCCGCCTGCTCGTGCACGTCAACCGCGAGGGGCTCGCCCAGGGCGCCAACCCGTTCGACTGGCCGAGCCAAAAGTACACGACCGTCATGAAGACGCACGGGCTCTTGCAGGCCTTGAAGATGCACGGCTTCGACGCGGCCTTCGGCGGGGCCCGGCGCGACGAGGAGAAGTCGCGCGCCAAAGAGCGCATCTACTCGTTTCGTGACCGCGAGGGCCAGTGGGACCCGAAAAACCAGCGGCCCGAGCTCTGGAACCTCTATAACGGGCGCATCGACAGCGGCGAGAGCATCCGCGTGTTCCCGCTGTCCAACTGGACGGAGCTCGACGTCTGGCAGTACCTGTGGCTCGAGCGCGTGCCGGTCGTGCCGCTCTACTTCGCCGCTCAGCGCAGCGTCGTCGAGCGCAGCGGCGCGCTGATCATGGTCGACGACGAGCGGATGCGCCTGCGCCCGGGCGAGGAGCCGGTGACGCGGCGGGTCCGGTTTCGGACGCTGGGCTGCTACCCCCTCTCGGGCGCGATCGAGAGCGACGCCGTGACCCTGCCCGAGATCATCCGCGAGATGCTGCTCGCCACCAGCAGCGAGCGCCAGGGCCGTCTCATCGACCACGACGAAGAGGGGTCGATGGAAACGAAGAAGCGCGAGGGGTACTTCTGATGTCCGCCGAGCCCGACGCGTTGCGCGATATCGAGGGCTACCTCGCCCGGCACGAGCAGAAGGAGCTCGTGCGCTTCGCGCTCGTGGGCAGCGTCGACGACGGCAAATCGACGCTCATCGGGCGACTGCTCCACGATACCCACGGCGTCTACGAGGACCAGCTCGCGGCCGTGAAAAAGGCGAGCAAGACGCGTGGCGAAGACGAGATCGATTTTTCGCTCTTCACCGACGGCCTCAAGGCCGAGCGCGAGCAAGGGATCACGATCGACGTCGCGTACCGCTACTTCTCCACCGAGCGGCGCAAGTTCATCATCGCCGACACCCCGGGGCACGTGCAGTACACGCGCAACATGGCGACGGGCGCGTCGACGGCCGACATCGCCGTGATCTTGCTCGACGCCCGGCTCGGCGTCTTGCCTCAGAGCCGGCGGCACGCCGCGATCGCGTCGCTCCTCGGCATCAAGCGGCTGATCGTGGCGGTGAACAAGATGGATCTGGTCGGCTACGCCGAGCAGGCATACCGCGACCTCGAGGCGGCGTTCGCGCCGTTCCTCGGCAGGCTCGCGTTCGATGGCGTCACGTTCATCCCTGTCAGCGCGACCCGCGGCGTGAACGTGGTGCACAAGAGCGAAGAGACGCCCTGGTACACCGGCGAGACGATGCTCGGCACGCTCGACACGGTGCCGATCACGAGAGCGGCGCCGGCCGGGGCCGACGACCCGCTCCGGTTCCCGGTCCAGACCGTGATCCGCCCCCACCTCGACTACCGCGGGTTCGCGGGTTGGGTCGCTCGGGGCGTGGCCCGCGCGGGCGACGAGGTGATGATCCTCCCGTCGGGTCGGCGCACGCGGATCGCGTCGGTGGACTCGTTCGAGGGGCAGCTCACCCATGCGCCGGCGCCATTCAGCCTGACGCTCCGCCTCACCGATGAGGTCGACGTCAGCCGCGGCGAGATGATCACGTCCGTCGATCGTCCGGCGACCGCCTCCACCGACGTCGAGGCGACGTTGGTCTGGCTGAGCGAGCGCGCCTTCGATCCGAGCCGCAAGCTCCTCTGCAAACACACCTCGCGGTGGGTGCCCGCGCGGGTGTCGGGCGTCCTGGGCAAGCTCTCGCTCGAGTCCTTGGAGCTCGAGCCCGTGTCGGGCATCGAGCTGAACGACATCGTCTCGGCTCGGGTCCACCTCGCGCGGCCGCTTTTCTGCGACCCGTACACGACGTGCCGCGCGACGGGCGCCTTCGTCTTGGTCGACGCGCTCGACAACGCGACCGTCGCCGCCGGCATGATCACGTCCGCGACCGAGGTCGCGGAGCGCCGGGCCGAGGGGCGGCCGACGGCCGTCGAGCGCGCCGACCGCGTCGGCCACCGGGCGGGGGTCTTTCGGCTCGCTGGTGATCTCTATGGCGTCGAGCGCGCCCTCTTCGACAGGGGCATCGCCGCCGTCGCCCTCGAGGGCGTCGCGATCGCACCGGCGGTAGTGGCGGCCGTGATCGAGGCCGGGGTCGTCGCGCTCGTCTCCGACACCGACGACGCCGGCTTTGCCCTCCTCCAGGCC
>CALKVR010001200.1 GCA_938004815.1 uncultured Polyangiaceae bacterium
GGCGGCGGAGCCGGGGGCCCCGGCGGAGCGCTCGGCGTGCCGATGCCGCCGTCCAAGCCGTCGGCGCCCGGCGCGGCGGCGGCCACTTGGCCCAGTGTGAGGGTGAGCGGAAACGTGACCTGCACCACGCCGCCCTCCGGCGCCGGAAACGAGAGGGCGGAGAACCCGCGTTTCATGCACGCGGCGAACATCGGATCCGCGACGTCGGTCGTCACGGCCACGCTGCCGACCGCGCCCCTTTCGTCGATCACGAACGTGCTCGTCACGCGCCCTTCGACGGCCGCCTTCCACTGGAGGACGTCTTCGTAACAGCGGCGAAAGCGCCCCCAGTTTTGGCGCGCGACGCGCTTGACGATTTCGGGCGGCAGCGCGCCGACCACCTTGACCTCCCCCGCTCGCACCTGGGGCCGCGCCCGCTCGGCCGCGGGGTCGCGCGGTGGATTGGCGTCCCAGTGAAAGTCGTCGGCCAAGAGGCCGCCCGGGCCGCGCACGGCCTCGATCGCGTCGATGCTCCGCGCCGCGTCGCGAAGGCGAGCCTGGAGGACCGCGTCTGCGCTGGTCGGCGCCGACGCGGTCGTCGGCGTGCTCGCGCTCGCGTTCGTTGTCGCGGTCGTGGCGGCGACGGAGGACGCGCTCGGAGATCCACGCCCAGAGCCATCGCTGGACGAGCAAGCGGCGAGAACGCTAGCGGCGAGTAAGAGGGTGCCGGCGACGCGCGGTCGGAGCGGTTTCATCGCATCCCAGCTGAAGCCAGAACGCCGCCGCCGACAAGGCCGGTTCGCGTCAGGCGGCGGCCGGCTCGTTCAGCATCCGAGCGAGCTCGTGCGCACCCATCCGTTTCGTCAGCACGAACTCACGCCCGAGCTTGTTGCAGGCGACGCGCGCGACCTTGACCGCGCCGTGGCTGTTGACGTCGGTGAGGACGACGACCCGATCCGCACGACCGACGACGTTCCGAATCTCGTGGACCCCGCGGCCGTTGATGTGGCCCGGGTGGAACTCGAGCTCGTGGCCGAGATCTTCTGCGATGCGCGTCAAGAGGCCCTGGGCGCGCTCGACGCCGCCGATGATGGCAACCCGCATGCGGAGCTCCTGTCAGCGCCGACCGGCGCGTCCGTTATATTAGAGACTCGTCCGTCTCATGCAAGGTGGGGCTCGCAAAATTCCAGCGACTTCTCAAATTGCTGGGTAGAAGCGCGATATCGGGCGGGCCAGCAACCTCCGTTATGCTAGACATGCCGCATGAGCGAGCTTCTTCGACGGTCCTGGCTGGCCGGCATGAGCGGCGTCCTGGGCGCTTCGGCGCTCGGGTGCTCGAGCTCGAGCGCGGCGCAGGGCTCGCAGCTGCTCAACGTCTCGTACGACCCGACACGCGAGCTCTACGGCGAGGTGAACGCCGACTTCATCGCCGCGCAAAAGGCGTCGGGAAAGAGCGTCTCGGTCAAGCAGTCGCACGGCGGCAGCGGTAAGCAGGCGCGCGCCGTGATCGACGGCCTCGAGGCCGACGTGGCCACGCTCGCCCTCGGCTACGACATCGACCAGATCGCCGCGCGCGGCCTCTTGCCAGAGAGCTGGCAGACGCGCCTGCCCCACCAGAGCTGCCCCTACACGTCCACGATCGTCTTCCTCGTTCGCAAGGGCAACCCGAAGGGCATTCAAGACTGGGGTGATCTCGCAAAGGACGGCGTCGAGATCATCACCCCCAACCCCAAGACGTCCGGGGGCGCGCGCTGGAACTACCTGGCAGCGTGGGGATATGAGATGCGGCGCTCGGGCGGCGACGACGCCAAGGGCAAGGCGTTCGTCGAGGCGCTCTTCAAGAGGGTGCCCGTCCTCGACTCGGGCGCGCGCGGCTCGACCACCACGTTCGTCGAGCGCGAGATCGGCGACGTCCTCCTCGCGTGGGAGAACGAGGCCCGTCTCGCGGTTGAGAAGCTGGGCGCGGGCCAGGTAGAGATCGTGGTGCCGAGCGTCAGCATCCTCGCCGAGCCGCCGGTCGCGCTCGTCGACAAGGTCGTCGACAAGAAGGGAACGCGTGACCTCGCGCAGGCCTACCTCGAGCATCTCTATTCGGAGAAGGCGCAGGCGATCGCGGCCAAACATCACTACCGGCCGCGGTCCGAGGCCGCCCTCGCCGCCGGCAAGTTCGACGCGATCGAGCTTTTCACGGTCGCCGATACGTTCGACGGCTGGGCCAAGGCCCAAGAGCGACACTTCGCCGATGGCGCCATCTTCGACACCCTGTACACCGTGAAATGACGAAGGCCTCGCGTCGGAGCCTGCCCGGGCTCGGCCTCGCGCTCGGGGTCACGCTCACCTATCTATGCCTCCTCGTCGCGATCCCGCTCGCGATGGTGCCGCTCGGCGCGGCCCGGCTCGACGGCGCTGCTTTCTGGGCTGCGATCACCTCACCCCGGGCGGTCGCTTCGTACAAGCTCAGCTTCGGCGCTTCGGTCGCGGCGGCGGCGGTGAACAGCGTCTTCGGCGTCGTGGTGGCTTGGGTGCTCGTGCGCTACCGGTTCCCCGGCCGGCGGATCGTCGACGCGCTCGTCGATCTGCCGTTCGCGCTGCCGACGGCGGTCGGGGGCCTCGCGCTGACGACGCTCTACGCCAAGAACGGCTGGCTCGGTGAGCCGCTCGCCGCGCTCGGAGTCAAGGTGGCGTTCGCGCCGCTCGGTGTCGTCGCCGCCCTCACGTTCGTCGGGCTCCCGTTCGTCGTCCGCACGGTGCAGCCGGTGCTCGAGGACATCGACCCCGAGGTCGAAGAGGCTGCAGCAACGCTGGGCGCGAGCAGGTGGCTCACGTTCCGCCGCGTGCTGCTTCCTGCGATCTCGCCCGCCATCGCGACCGGCTTCGCCCTCGCGTTCGCCCGCGCCCTCGGCGAGTACGGCTCGGTGGTGTTCATCGCCGGGAACATGCCGATGAAGACCGAGATCACGCCCCTGCTCATCATGACGAAGCTCGAGCAGTTCGACTATGCGGGCGCGACCGCCCTCGCGAGCGTGCTCATGTGCTTGAGCTTCGCGATGCTGCTCGTGATCAACCGCCTCCAGGCCCGCATCGGCCCGCCGCGAGGAGCGCTCTAGGTGGCGGGCGTCGTCCAGCGCAAGCGCGCCGCCAAGCCAGCCTCGCCGCTCCGGCCCGCCACCCGTGATCCCTCTCTCGTGTCGTGGGCGCTCGTCGCAGTCGCGCTCGGGTTCCTCGGTCTCTTCGTGGTGATGCCTCTCGCCATCGTCTTCGTCGAAGCGCTCCGCCACGGTCTCGAGCCGTTCCTCGATGCGCTCGGCCACCCCGAGACGTTGAGCGCGATCAAGCTCTCGCTCGTCACTGTGATCCTCGCCGTCCCGCTCAACATCGTGTTCGGCATCGCCGCCGCGTGGGCGATCGGTCGCTTCGACTTTCCGGGCAAGAGCATCCTGGTCACGATGATCGACCTGCCGTTCGCGGTCTCGCCGGTCGTGTCGGGGATGGTCTTCGTGCTGCTGTTCGGCACGCGCGGGCTCTTGGGGCCTGTCCTCGAGCCGACCGGGATCAGGATCGTATTCGCGCTCCCGGGCATCGTGCTCGCTACGGCCTTCGTCACCTTTCCGTTCGTGGCTCGCGAGCTCATCCCCTTCTGGCAGACACAGGGGAAAGACCAAGAAGAGGCGGCGATCGTGCTCGGGGCCAGCTCGTGGAAGATGTTCTTTCGCGTCTCCCTCCCGATCGCGCGCTACGCGCTGCTCTACGGCATCGTGCTGGCGACGGCGCGCGCGCTCGGCGAGTTCGGCGCGGTCTCGGTCGTCTCCGGTCACATCCGCGGCGAAACGAACACGCTCCCGCTCCACATCGAGGTGCTCTACGGCGAGTATCAGTTCCAGGGCGCGTTCGCGGTCGCGTCGCTCTACGCCGTGTTCGGGCTTGGCACCCTCGTGGCGCAGTGGTTCCTGGAGCGTCGCATGGCCAGCGATCAGGCGAGCGAGACGGCCGCCGCGGCGCCTCAGTGAAAGTGGATGAGCTGCTCGTCGTGCGCCGAGCCGCGCAGCACGGCCGGCCCCTCGACGACCCGACCGAACGACGCGAGCCCCACCGGCTCCGTCTCTTCGGTGGTCGTCGCGATGTCGATACCCAGCACCATCGGCTCGGCGCCCAGCCACGCGGGTCGCTCCGTGAACATCGAAGCCAGCGCGGCCTCGTTCACGATCGCCGTCATCGTGCCGAACGACCCGCGCGCGAGCTCGAATGACGCGACGCCCATCGGCGCCGGGCTGCCCGGCATCGACCCCGACTCGAGACCATCGGACTCGAGCTGAACCAGCGGCGGCATCAAGAACGTGATGATCTCGCGCCCCGACACGCACGGCTTGGCGGTGCAGGTGCGGTACGCGAACAAGTAGCCAGGGACGAGCGCCGCGGGCTCGAACTCGATACGGGACCGCTCGACCGCCTGACACGCCGACGCGTCGAAGATCCCGTCGGACCGGATGAACCTGGCGCCGCCGTCTTCGCGAATGTCGAGCATCGCGAGCGAGAGATGGGCCGCCGCCCATTTGCCGCACGTCACGCGGAGCCCACCTTGGCTGGCGGCGCTCGTCTGGTCGAGGGTCAGGCGCGCGAGCCGCCCACGGGAGCGCGGGACCGACAGAACGGCGTCGACGCCGTCACGCTTCACCGCGACCTCGGGCGCGAGTCGCTCGGGGCCGCTAACCTTGTCGACGCTCGGGACGAACGTCGGCAGATCGGCGACGCGGAAGGGCACCCCCCGCATCGACGGCCGCCCCGAGCCAGGCCGGAACGTGGAGGCGGGGAGCGGCGAGCCTGACTCGACACCGACGTGGAGCCGCTCCGGCAGTCCCGATCCGATCGGCTCCTCCGGCGGCTTCACTTCGCCGGCGCAACCCGTGGCGACGGAGACGGCGAGGCCGACGACCGCGAGCGCGCGCGCGCGTCTGGCGGGCATCACAACGTCTCCAGGTAGGCGGTGAGCGCGACACGGTCCTTGCGGGTGAGCTGGATCGTCTTGCCCATCGAGTGATCGGGCGAGGCGAGCAGCGCATCGAGCGTCGCGAAGCGCCCGTCGTGGAAGTACGGCGCCGTGCCGCCGACCGCGCGCAGCGACGGCGTATCGACCTTGATCTTCTCGCCCGTGACCTCGAAGGCTTGCCCGTTGGTGCCGCCCCCGTGATGGCACGTCGCACACGCGGCGGTCTCGTCGTGGAACAGCTCCTCGCCCCGTTTCACCAGGGCGGAGCGCGCCGATGCGATCTCGAGCTTGGGCGCCTGCATCGAGGTGACGTAGGTGATGAGCGCGTCGAAGTCGGCCTGATCGCGCACCTGGGTCATGCCCACGCCGTCGAGCCGGACCATCGTGTCGGTCACGTGCTCCTTCACCGTCTTGTTCGACCCGTTCCAGCCGAAGGGCGCCGTACTGCTCCCGAGCCGGCCTGCGAGCATGATCGTTTGCCGCGGGCCCTCGGGCGTCTGCCACGTGATCGCGTCGTCTCGCCCGTCGGGGTGGCAGCTCGCGCAGGCCCGCCCGTCGCTCGAGATCCGCGGATCGCTCGTCGCGTGAAAGAGCTCTCGGCCTCGGAGCATCGCCGCCGTCGGCATCCGCGCGGCCGTGACGGGGACGTCGACCTCGGTTGTCGCGCCGCGGGCGAGGTCGATGACGGTGAGCTTGCTCGCGAACTGCGAGAAGACGACAGCGCGCCGGTTCTTTTCGTCGATCGCGATCCCGGTGGGACCTGACGCGACGCGGAACGCCGCGATCTGTCGCCGCGACGGGTCGACGGCGCGGCCATCGAGGCGGAGGACCACGTTGGAGCCGAGGCATGCGACGAGGAGCGACTGCGAGCCGCCGTCGAACGCCGCGGCGCGAGGGAGCAGACAAGCTTCGCGGCTCTGGAGCATGTCGCCGGCGGCCGTCCGCGTGAGCGTACGCTCGGCGCCTCCGTCGACGACGCTGACGAGCGGGCGCTCGGTGGGCCCACGCTCGGGCGAGCCGTAGCCGTCGGAGATCCCCGCGCTCGCGTCGCCCGGATCGACCGTGACCATCGGCGCGAAGATCCGTGACTCGAGCGGCGCCACCGGCGCGGGCGTCTTGGGGGCCAGGGGCGGCGCGTTCGCGGACGGCAGCGGACGCTCACCGCTCGCGGCGGCTCCGGGCTTGCCCGACGATGCGGGCAAGGTGGAGACCGACTTCGCGAGCGCGAAGCCCTGACAGCCCATTTGCGTCACCGACTCGCGCTTCGCGCGCAGATCGATCGTCCTGACCTCGGAGAGCGACGACGAAGCGGTCGGGAGGTCGACCACGCTCATCTTGGAATCGACGACGTGGGCGACGAACACGCGCTCGCCGGCGTCGTCGACCACGACGGCCCGCGGCTCCCGGGCGACGTCGACCTCGACACGCGGCTTCATCGAGGCGACGTCGAACGCGACGAGCTTGTGCGCCCACGCGCTCGTGACCGCGAGCGTCGCCCCGTCACGACTCTCCGCGAGCGCGACCGGCTCGGTCGGCACCGCCAGCGAGCAGCGAAGCGAGAGCGCGTCGGTCGGGCGCGCCCCCGGCTCGAACAGCTGGAGACGGCTCTTGTCGCGGAGGGTGACGGCGACTCGGCCGTCCGCCATCACGAGCACGCTGGAGGGAACGCCGTCTAGCGCGGTCACCGCGACCTCTTTGCCGCGGACGTCGACGGCGTGGATCGCCCGATCGTCCTCGTGGACGACGTAGGCCACCACCTGATCACCCCAGGCCGCGAGCGAGACGGTGCCACCCTGTCCGGCGGAGCTCGTCGGCTTGCCACCCCGACCGGGGAAGGCGCGGGCACAAGCCGCCCCCGGCTCGATGGGCTTGGCACCCGCGGCGGCAGAGGGCGGAGGCGCGGCGTCGGCGCTGGACCGCGGCACCGCAACGGAGCCCGCGCCCACGAGGGCCAGCAGACCTACACAGGAAAGGAGTCTTCGAAGAAGCATGGGGCCCTCCACGGTCGGACACCGAGGAGGCCTCGGCGTCGCGAGCTCCGAGAACAAAAGACCCCGGGCGGCGGACAACCTTGGGGGTCGACCCGCCAGAACGCGCCAGACCGCCCGACCTTACATGGGCGGGTCGAGGTTGAAGTCGTCGATGATGGCCGTGCTCGCACCGGGATCACTCATCCCTGTGCTGAGGTTCACGGGCGCTGCCATCCATTGGGGTAGCGGATTCAGCGTGCCCACATCGGCCCACGTGCCGCCGTCGTTCACCTCGAAGCGCATCTCGTCATCGACGACCTGAATGCGGAGGCCTTGCAGATCGCTCACCGGCAGGGTCCCGACCGTCACGCCCATGCCCATCGCGTCCTGGATGTCGATCGCAGCGACCACGCCCGCCTGATGCTCGAGGATGACCTTGGGCCCGAGCCCGGTGCCCTCGACGATCTCGAGAAAGACGCTGCCGTCGCCCGCCGCCTCGACGGCCACCGACGTGAAGCAGTTCTCGGCGAGCGCGCTGATATCGCTGAAGAGCCCGGCGTAGCTTCCGCCGATCGGGGTCAAGGCAACCGCCGGGTCTGGCAGCGGCTCGGGCAGCGCGCCCTCGGCGTACCAGTAGTCTGCAGTCGAGAGCGGATCGAAGGTGTCGAAGTCATCGACGTAGCCATGACAAGGCCCGAAGCCCTGACCACCCATCCCGCCCTCACCACCGGCGCCGCCTCCGCCGGTCGAGCCGCTGCTGCTCGAGGTCGACGCCGTGCTCGCGTCGGACGACGACGACGACGGGCCGGCCGTCGAGGACCCGGTCGACGACGTGGCGCCACCTCCCGTTCCGTCATCCTCGCCTTCGTCGGAGCAGGCCATCACCGAGACGACGAGGGAGATCGTGGTCCAAAGACGAGCGACGAGAGACTTCATTCGAGCAAGCGTAAACCGGCGGCGCACGTGCGGCGTAGAGGCAAGATGGTACGCTTCGCTCCCATGAGCTTCCACGCTTCGTCCCATCGGGCCCCTTCGATCGGGCTCGTCGGCTGTGCCCTGGCGCTCGCGTTCGCTGCGGGCTGTGGCGGCACGGTGCCCGTCGGGCGCAACGACGGCGGCGGCGGCGCTGGCGGCGGTGCCGCGGGTGGCGGCGGCGAGGGTGGCGGCGCGCCGACGGTCCCTACCCTCGCGCCAGGGTGGAACGAGATCGTCCCCGGCGGCGAGACCATCTGCTCGCGCGGCACACCGTACGCGTACTGGGTGCGCCCCGGCACCGTCAACAAGGTCATCATCGACTTCATCGGCGGCGGAGCGTGCTGGGACGAGTTCACGTGCAGCGTGGCCGACGCGATCTTCGAGCCCGACGTCGAGAGCGTGCGCCAGGCCGTCGCCGACGACACCCCGAACGGCATCTACGACCACGCGAACCCCGACAACCCGTTCGCCGACTGGTACCACGTCATCGTCCCCTACTGCACCGGCGACATCCATTGGGGCAACGCGGTCACGACTTACGGCACTGCCCCCGACGAGGTGACGATCAACCACAAGGGCGCCGTCAACACCCGCGCCGTGCTCGACTGGGTGTACGCGGGCTTCTCCAAGCCCGAGCAGATCCTCGTGACCGGTTGCAGCGCGGGCTCGTACGGCTCGTCGCTATGGGCCGCGCACGTGATGCAGCACTACCAGGAGTCCGAGGTCTTTCAGTTCGGCGACAGCGGCGCCGGGATCATCACGCAGGACTTCTTCCAGAACAGCTTCCCGTCGTGGAACGCCGAGGCAGCGTTCCCTACCTTCATCCCCGCGCTCGACCCGGCCCAGGTCGACATCCAGACGATGGCGCTGCCCGACCTCTACATCGGCGTCGCCAACCACTTCTCGACCCAGAAGCTGAGCCAGTACAACACGTGGCTCGACGACAACCAGACCTTCTTCTACACCGCGATGGGCGGGATGGGCG
>CALKVR010001201.1 GCA_938004815.1 uncultured Polyangiaceae bacterium
TTCCAGAAGCCGTCGAGGCGCAAGGACGCGGGCGCGACGTTGAAGAACGCCCAGTGAAAATCCTCGGGAAACCACGGGAAGCGCGTCTTCTGCCACTTCGCGTCGTAGGTGCCGATGTGCTGCGCGCGCTCGGGGACGGTCTGGTCCATCGGGCGGAGGCCGACCGGGTCGGGGGCATCGTCGGGCGCTTTGACGAGGTGGTTCGGGTCCTCGACGTTGGGCAGCCACCGGACGGTCGAGCCGTCGTCGAGCGTCACCTCTTTTGCGCCGCGCCCGGCCGGGTTCTTGGCGAAGCCCTCGCCGCCGTAGGCGCGGTCCCAGGTGATGGGCATCTCGACGAACGGCTCGGGGGCGGTGGGGATGCCGCGCTGCCACCGCCGATCGCCGAAGACGTAGAGGCGCTGCTCGAGCGGCCCCGCCTGCACGCGCACCGGGATGCCCGGCTTGGGCGCGCCACCGGGTGCGAACGCGCTGCCCAAGACGAGGAGCTCGCCCATCGTCTTGGGCATGCCCATGTCGAGAGGCGCGTCGCCCAGGCGCTCGGCCGCGAGCTTCCACATCGGCACCTCGTGGAGCAGCGCGCGGCGCCCGAACGGGAAATACGCCATCACCGTGACGGCGAGGAGCGAGCGCGGGCCGTCCTCGAACGTCCGGTGGACGAGGCCGAGCTGCATCGGCTTGATGACGCGGATGCTCATCGAGGAAAGAGCCGGCTAGAACATCGACGTGAATGCGGTCAGCGACGCCCACATGGGGCTCGCGGTCATGTTGATGGCGGCCGTCTTCAGGCGGTTCGCCGTCGCCTTGACGTCGCTCACGAAGGTGTCCAGGTTCGCGACCTTGCTCTTGATGTCGATCGGCTCGACCTCGTAGTGAAACACCCGGATGTCCATCGTGAGCCCGGTGCTCACGCCGATGTGCGCGCCGACGTGGAGCTCGCCGTGGAACCCGAACTCGCCCTCGAGGTGGGCGCCGAGCACCGAGTCCACCTTCATGAAGTTGACGTGCTCGAACTTCCACTTGCCGACGTCCCACTTCCAGTCCTCGTTCATCTCCCAGCGCGAGCACGTGACGTTGATGTTCTTGCCTGCCGCGTTCCAGGTGACGTCGGAGAGGTGGTTCCACGTCGTCTGACCGGTGACGGTGACGGTCTGGGTGCCGCCCACCGTCTCGGTCTGGTTGTCACTGACGGCGTTCTTCTGGGTGCCGGTCACGTTCACCGCGTGCGTCGCCCCGCCCGCGGGCTCGGCGCCGACGCCGAGGTGATAGGTGGTCGCGAAGTGGTGCTTCACCCCCTGGGTGGTGTGGAACTTCTGCGTCCCCTTCACCTTGAGCAGGTGGGTGTCGCCACCAGCGGCGGCCTCTTCACCGATGGCGTGTGACACCTTGGTCATGTTCGACCAGGTGACGTCGCCGTCGATCTTCACCTTCTCGGTGCCGGTGGTGTGCTCCTCGACGAGGCCGTCGACGTGCCGTTTCCACTCGGTGAGCGCGTACTGGTACATGCCGGCGCGCGCCTCTTGCTGCATCTTGCCGTAGGCGTTCAGGTTGAGGTTCTTCTCGGTGAAGATCTCGCCCGACCCCTTGGTCTGAAGCTGGAAGTTGAACGGCCCGAGCTCCTTTTTGTACTCGCCCTGCTCGGTCGCGTCGGGCCCCGTGCCCGCGGTCAGGCCGTAGGCGCCCGTCGGCCGGTCGCACCCGAGGTAGAAGTTCGTCTGCAGCGACGGCGTGAAGATGTTGATGAACTGGCTGCCCGAAAGATCCTCGATGGTGATGTAGTTCGAGCCGCCGGTCTGGATGATGTTCTGCGTGTAGTTCGCGGCCACGACGGGGCTCGGGGTGACCGTGTTCGGCACCACACCCGAGATGACGGGACGGTCAGGGTCACCGCCGAGGAAGATGAAGATCACCTCGGTCCCCTTACGCAGTGGAAAGTGGAACCCCTCGATGGTGCCGCCGTGGGGCTGCATCATCCGCACGTAGGTCGACGCCTTGCCGTCCTTGAGCGTGCCCTCGTCGAACTTGAGCTTCACCAGGTACCGGCCCTGGTCGTCGATCTGCGCGTACTCACTGGTCGCGGCGCCGTCGACGACGCCGTTCTCGAAGCCGTCGATGCGCGGCCAATTCGTGCGACACGGGTGGCGGTACTGCTGGTCGGCCGAGAGGGCCATCAAGTCGACGCGGTACTCGTCGTCGTACTCGTGCTTGACCAGGCTGCCCCACGCCTGGGCGATGTCGCCGCGGTAGCCGAAGTGCTCGATCGCCGTGATCAGGTAGTCCTTGTTCAGCCCGCCCTTGGGGTGGTGCTCGAGGGTGAACTGAAAGCCCGGCGTGAGACCGACCGCGCCCCCCGTCGCGTGGTATACGGCCGCTTGCGCCCGCAGCTCTTCGGCGCGGATACGCGCGATGCGCGAGCCCTCGCCCGGGGTGAAGAAGCGCCGGCCGTACTCGCGCATCTCGCCGAACCCGTTCGGCGACACGCTCGCCGAGCCGCTCACGTCGAGCGACGGCTTGCCGTAGTCGTAGTCGACGAGGCGCACCGTCGCGGGCAGGCTCGCGTGCCGGACGGTGAAGTTGTCGAAGTGACGACCCGCCGAGTGGTCTTGCCCGACGGTGGGGTGGTACTGGATCGCGCCCGTCGAGACCTTGGCGTGCTGCGACTTGTCGTCGGTGATGACGAGCTTCTCGCCATCCTCGGTCTGCTCGAAGAAGTAGTACATGCCCTCGCGCTCCATCCAGCGATGGATGAAGTCGAGCGAGCTCTCCTTGTATTGGCAGACGTGCTCCTCGATCGCGTAGCTGCCCACGGTGCGAAACTCGAAGTCGGTGATGCCCTCGTCCTCGAGGACGGCCTGGATGACCTCGGGGATGCTCTGCTTGGTGAACATGCGCGAGTGGCGCGTCAGCGAGAGCTGCCAGAGCCGCGGCACGACCCGCCCGAGGTAGAGGGCGTTCTCGGGCAGCGCGCGGATGAGCTCGAAGGATGCGAAGACGCCGCCAAAGGTCGCGGTGGGGATGAGGCCGTCGCTGAGGAGCAAGGTCGCGCGCGACCCCACGACCTCTTCGAGCTCCAGATCCACGTTGCCCGGGACGTTGATGTAGACGTCGAAGGCGTAGGGCCGCGAGATGCCCTCGCTGCCGCGGAACCCGGCGATCACGGTGGTCATCGGGAGCGCACCAGAGACGATCGAGAACGAAAGCGCCATAAACCCTCCGGGGGACCGCCAGCGTACCGGGGCCATCCGAAATGTCACCGGCTTCCAACTGGCAAGGGCGCGGCTGCCAATTCACCCCCCGGTCCCCCCCTCGCGGACGCGAGGGGGGAGCTCGCTAGCGGCGGACCGACATGTCGCCCCCGGTGGCGGGCAACAGCACGTACACGGTGCCGCCCGCGCGGGGCTCGAAGAACCAGCCCGACTCGGCGTCGCGAAGCGCGGCGAGAGAGGCAGCGGCCGAGACGGGCGCGCCGCCGACCACGACCGAGCTCGGGGCCGCGCCGCCCCAACCGAACACCTCGACGACCGCGCCGTCGACGAACACACCGCCGGGCTCGAACGCGAGGCGCAGGCCCGCGTCTTCGGGCGTCTGGGTCGCGCGCGTTCCGTCGTAGAGCACGGCCTCGCCCTCCGGCCCCGGCGCGAGCCGCAGCCAGAGCCGCCCGACGTCGGTCGCGAACGAATCGACCAGCTCGGGAGGAGCCGTCGTCGGCGAGAGCGTGTCGATCGTGTCACGCAGGAGCGGCAGCGGCGTGCCCGCCTTCAGGTAGAACGGGAGCGCGCCGAGGGGCGCATCGACGACGGTGGTGGTGGGCCCCTCGACCGCGACCCCATCGCGGAACCCCACCCAACGCCCCGGAGGAAACGCGACCTCACGCGAGACGGCGCCGGCCTCGGTGACGGGCGCCACGAAGAGCGCGTCACCGAGAAAGTACTGATCGCTCGGGTGCAGGCCGAGCTCGGGCAGCTGCAAGCCGAACGGGCGCTGGAGCGGTCTCCCCGTCGTCGCGATGTCCGCCGCGAGCGACCACAGATAAGGGAAGAGCCGAAGGTGCAGGCGCGTGTACTCACGGTACGAGTCGAGCAGCGCCTGGTCGCCGAACTCCCACGCGACGTCGTTCGAGCTCGTTCCGATCTGCATCACGCTCGTGAGCGCGGTGTGCTCGAACCAACGGCGGAACGTCTCGATGTCGGGGGGCGAGTGCCGGTAGCCGCCGGTGTCTGAGCCGTAGAACGGAAAGCCCGACGGTCCGAGGGTGAGGCTGGCGATCATCGCCGCGTGCAGCCCGCCGACCGCGCGGAACGTCTCGTCGCCCTCGGTCACGAGCTCGCCGTGTTTCCACATGCGCGCGTCGAGATCGCCCGGCCAGATGATGGGGCCGTAGACCTGCGAGCCCCATTTGCCTGCGCGGCAGAGGAGGAGCCCGCCGTCTTCGGGCAAGAGCTCGGCGTAGGTGGCGTGGTACGCGAGGGTGTAGCCGCGGTGCATGGTGCGCTCGTCCGAGCCATCGGCGAAGACGAAGACGTTCCGCGCGCCGATGATGTCGGGCACCACGTCCTCGGCGTAGTCGAGCTTGAAGCCCTCGACGCCCATGGCGGTGTACGCGCGCAGGTGATCTTGCCACCACGCCTTCGCCGCCGGGTTCGTGTAGTCGATGATCTTGCCCCAGCTGTTGAGGTTGAGACCAGTCTCGGGCGGGTAGTAGCCAGCCGCCTTTGCCTCCGCGCGGAGCGCCGTGGTCGACGGATCTTCTTCGTCGAGGTAGGGCGCCTGCCACAGCCCGAATCGAAAGCCGAGCCCGCGCGCCTTGTCGATCATCGCCTGCGCGTCCGGGAACTGGTCGGCGGCGAAGTCGAATGTCTGCACGCCGGTCGCGTAGGGGCGATCGACCCAGACGCCGGTGGTCGCGAGAT
>CALKVR010001202.1 GCA_938004815.1 uncultured Polyangiaceae bacterium
CCCGACGCGTTCAGGATGAAGTCGAAACCACCGAGCGATGCGTCGCCTGCAAACTCGGCGGTGGTGTACGCGCGGGCGCCGAAGCCTTCGATGTAGGGCTTCTTCTCGGGCGACGTCGTGAGGCCGACGACCTCTGCCCCGCGGCGAGCCGCCATCTGCAGCGCGAGGGTGCCGACGCCGCCGGTCGCGCACTCGATGAGCACGCGATCGCCCGCGCGCACGCGCCCCATCTCGAAGAGCGCCAGGTGCGCCGTGAAGAACGCGACGGGCAGAGCCGCGCCCTCGGCCAGCGTCACCGCCTTGGGCAGCGGAAACACCTGCCGCGCAGGCAGCGTGACCGCCGACGCGTAGCCGCCGAAGTAGGTGCCCGCGATCACGGCGTCGCCCGGCGCCAGGTGCCTCACGTTGCGGCCCACCGCCTCGACGTGCCCGCTGACCTCGTAGCCGGGGACGAACGGCTTCTTCGGCGCGTCCGGGTAGAAGCCGAGGCGCATCTGGAGATCGGCGAAGTTGATGCCGGAGTACTTCACGCGGATCTGGATGTCGTCCTCACCGACGGGCTTGGTGGGCGCGTCTTGCAGCGAGAGGACGTCGGGGGCGCCGAAGCGGGGGATCGCGATCTCTTGGTGGGCAGCGAGCATGGTCATTACCTCTACATTTTGACAATTATCGAAGTATTAGGGTGAGAAAAAGCCCGCGGCTCGAAGCGCAGCGGGCGGCGAACAGCGGGGACTTCAGCGCGGCCGAACGTTTGCGAACAGATCGCCGAGCGAGCGCATGGTGTCGGGGCGGATGGTGCAGATCAGGTTCTTGCCGTCACGCGACGTCTCGATGAGCCCAGCGTCCTCGAGCTCTTTCACGTGATGGCTCACGGTCGAGGCCCCGATGCTGAGGTTCCCGAGGAGCTTGACCAAGAAGCAGTCGTGGGCGCGCCCCTTTTGCAGATCGAGGCGGCTCTCTTCCAACAAATTGAGGAAGAGCTTGAGCCGGTTCTCGTTCGCGAGCGCCGAGAAGGCCCGCGCGAGCTTTTTGACGTCGGCGGAGGACAACGCGCAATCAATGCGACAGTTGTCGAACTATGTCAAGCCCTCTACGGGTGAATCACCACGATCGTGGCGCCGTCGCCCGCGCGCGCGGTCATCGCGTGCCAGCCATCGGGGAGCTGGGGCTCGGACCAGTCGAAGAGCCACTTCGCGTCGATCGGAGAGAGGTTCACGCACCCTGCGCTCTTTCGATCGCCGAACTCGTCGTGCCAGTACGCGCCGTGGAGCGCGAACGCCTCGTGGAACACCTGGGTGAACATGACCTCGGCGTGGATTCGCCCCGGCCGGTTCTCGGAGCGCATGTTGGCCGCGCGCAGCTTCGTGCCGACCGTGAACGTTCCGTTGGGCGTCGCCGAGGCGTCGATCATGGTGTTGTCGGGCCGCAGGTCTCCGCGACCAGCCGAGATGAGCGTCGTGAAGACGGGCCGCTCCCCCTCGAACGCCACCAGCCAGCCGCCGAGCGTCGAGACCTCGACCCACGTGCGGCGCCCCTCGTCCGGCAGCGCGCGCGGCACCTTCGCCTGCGGCTCGACCACGATGACGTCCTTGTCATCGACCCAGTCGGCGGTCTTGGTCTCGAGAAAGCGGCGCCCGCCCTCGGTGACGGTCGCGCCGGTGAGCGCGGCGTACCCGCGGGGCGGCAGCTTGGAGCCCGTACGGGTCATGGCCCCGCCCGCGCTCCGCTTCCATGTTGGGCGGCCGCCCCTGCGAAAGAAGGCGCCCGGGAGATGCGCCTCTTTGCCCAGCTCGACGCCGCGAAAGTCCGACCGCGGGTAGCGCTTCAGCCGCGAGAGCGGCACGACCGCGTGGTCCGAGGTCAGGACGAACGCGCGGTCCTCGTGATCGAACTCGGCGGTGTACGCGACGGTCGAGCCGAGAGGTACGTCCTCGTCGCCCTCGAGGACGGTGAACGGCGCGCGGAACACGGCGGGCGCCGGCTCGCCGGTGAGGGACAGATCGGCCTGCGCGAGGTTCTTGTCGAAGGCGGCGATAGCGGTTGGGCTCTCGGCCCTCTTGGCCCGCGCCAGCCTTGCGAGGTGCGAGCTCTCGCGGCGCGCCTGGTCATCCTTCGTCGGGATCGTCCGGTAGCGGGGCGCGCCGAGAGATTGCGCGTAATCGAAGGGCCACGCCGAGTCGATCCGCGCCGACGACGAAGCGAGGGTCCGGTAGAGCTCGTCCGTTCGATCGAGCGTCGCGTCGCGCCCGAGACAAACCCAACCCTTGGGCTCGATGGGGACCCACGTCTCGCACGTCGAGCCCGTCCCCGCGACCCAGGTCGTCCGATCGCCCCGCACCGCGACGTCCTGTCCCTGGGTCAAGTAGCCGAGCCACTCGTCCCCGTCCTTCGGACGCGGGCGGATCCAGACGAACCGGGCGCGCGCGTACACGCGATGGAGGGCGGGCGCGCGCGCCGGCGCCTCCTCCGCCCTCGGTCGTGTCGGGTCCTTCTCGTTCAACAGACGGATCGTCTCGGCGTCGAGCGCGCCACGATCGGGAGGCGGGCGCGGGTCCCACGCGTCGCAGCCCGCGGCCGCACCGAGCACCACCGCGCTCGAGGCGATCAGCAGGCAACGAGCCTTCGTGATGGAACCGCCATCCACCACCTCAGGCTAGTGGGCGGCCCGGCGCGGAGCGAGTTTTCGGGGCGGAGCGACCACGCCCGACGCCGGCAACAGGTCGTCCAGGGCCGTCGCATCGAGCCACGCGAGTAGATCCTCGCAGGCGCGCAGGAGATCGACGAATGCCACGTCGAGGGCGCGCAAGAGCGCGCGGTGCTCGAACGCGAAGTAGCAGAGCTCGGCGAGCACCGTTACGCGCAGCGCAGCGATGAACCCGAATCGGGCTGCTGCTCGGACCCGAGGACCACCCGCCCGGCCCGCGAGCGATTCGAAGTAGTCGCGCTGAAAGACGAGGTGCGCTCGCTCTTCGGCGACGATCGTGCCGAGCGTGCGCGTGACGGCGCGGCACCCCGCGCGCGCGGCGAGCACGTCGTAGAAGACGCCGCCCACCACCTCGGCGCCGGCGAGCACCATCATCTTGGTGCGAAAGCCGATCGCGCTCCTCGCGGCGCGAAAGCGATCCGCCGACCGGTGCCGCGGCGACGGCTCGCCGCCGAGGGCGCGCACCAGCGCGCCGAGCTCACGCGCGTGTCTGCCCTCTTCGGCGATGTAGAGGCGCAGCGCCTCGACGAAGTCGTCGTCCACGACCTGGGTGGCGCTCGACGCAGCCGAGCCGCTGACCCGCCGCGCTTGGGCGACGATGCGCCCCTCACCGGTCTCGCCGGCTTGGAAAATCTGCAGCGACCGCGCGAGGAGGCGCCGGAGCTGCGGGGGCACGTCGTCGACGGTCGCGTGAACGGTGCGCGCGGGTCGGCTCTCGTTCGCTTCGAAGTAGTCTCGCCAGGCTCGGGTTTGCATGCCGAGAGCTTGAGGCCGAGCGGGCGACCGAGGGGTGGAACGTCGGGGGAGTCGCGGTGGCCGCCTCCATCGCAGCGACGCGAGCGTGGACGTTCGGTGGAGGCGGTGCACGATTCCTCCACGCGCGCTGGTGCGGTACATATCGAGCCTTGCCTGCCGCCACCTGTCCCCATTGCGGCGCGCCCACCCGCGTGTCGCTCGAGAGCCCGGACGCGATGGCGTGCAGCGCGTGCGGCTACCGCGGGCCCCCCGCGCCCAACGTTCGTCAGGGCCTGTACGAGGCGCGCCAGGCGCTCTTCGGCATCGACGCTCGGCGGCGCCAGCTCGGCTGGGTGCAGCAGCGCGTCGGCGCGGGCGCAAAGTCGAGCGGCGGCGTCGGGTGCATCTTCGCCGCGCTGCTCGTCCCCTTCGGCGGATGCGGCGGCTGCCTCTTCGCCCTCACCGCCGAGGGCGAAACGTCCGACATCGGGACCGCGATCATCTTGCTCGGCCCCGCGTTTTTCATCGTGCTCGTCGGGGGGATCATCCTGCGAGAGCTTCGCAGGACCCGAAAGCGCGTCGAGGACGCGTGCGCCGCCGTGCCCCCGGCCGTGCCCGGCGCGCCGCTCGGCTGCCACGTCTGCGGCGCGGATCTGCCTCAGGTCGATCTGAGCCGCGCGGGTGTCGTGCGCTGCCGCTTCTGCTCCGCCGACAACGTGGTGCGGAGCGACATCCTCCAGCGCGCAGCCGCAGTCGGCGCGCAGGCCGCCGGCACGCTCCTCGAGCAGGTTCGCCAGCACGCCCTGGGGCTCGCGCGCCACCAGCAGCGCTCGGCGCGCCTCCTCGGGTCGCTCGTGCTGCTCGCTCCATTCTCAGCGTGCGTGACGCTCGTCGCCGCGACCGTCGTGTCGCCGAGCGGTGAGCCAACCGAGCGGTACACCCTGATCCGCGACGACGTCGGCGTTTGCGTCGCGCGCAAGCAGGTCGACGCGACGACCGGTAGCATCTTCATCGTCTCCACGAGCTCGGCCGGGTCTAGAAAGGGCGACTACCTCACCTTCAAGGACCCGCCCGAGACGTTCCGCGCGACGAAGCTCGTCGGCCTCAGGGGCCGCACCGAAACGAAGTCGGGGAAGATCGTCGGCGCCAAACGAAACCTCGTCCTCGGCGTCGAGCACGTGACCCTCGACGACGATCTCAAGAGCGACGTCCCCGTCGACGCGCTCTGCTTCGAAGAAGCCCCCGACGGCTTCGAGGTCGTCGATCCGCCGCCCGCCGGCGCAGCGCCGGCGGCGTCCACGAGCCCAGCCCCGTCGACCTCGGGCG
The DNA here is from genome assembly GCA_938004815.1 of uncultured Polyangiaceae bacterium. Classification (GTDB taxonomy): domain Bacteria; phylum Myxococcota_A; class Polyangia; order Polyangiales; family Polyangiaceae; genus Xiheicaenibacterium. Next base: position 4,766 of record CALKVR010001202.1, read on the forward strand.
CCCCGAAGTGATTCCGGACGCGGCCCTCGATGCTCTCTACGACGCGCCGCCCGCTCGCTTCGTAGAGATAAGAAAGCAGGTCGCCCAGGATCTAAGGAAGAGCGGCGACAAAGACGCCGCCGCCGAGGTGCTCGCGCTCGCCAAGCCAACCCCCGCCGCATGGGCCGTAAACCAGCTCGCCCGCCGACACGCCGCCGAGCTCGAACGGCTCGCTGCCGTCGGCGAGCGCCTCCGCGGCGCGATGCGGCGAGGTCTCGCCGGTGATGCCAGCGCATCCAAGGACGTCGCCGCGATCGAGAAGGAGCAACGCGCGACCATCGCCGAGCTCGCCAAGCTCGCCGCCAGTCTCTTGGAGGCTGCGAGCGCCAGCGCATCGGCAGCCGTCGTCGAGCGCATCGAGACGACCCTCAGGACCATCGGCACCACCGGCGCCTGGGGCGGCGCGACGCCGGGCCGCCTCGCGCGCGATCTCGAGCCTCCGAGCGTCGCTGATTTGGCCACGCTCCTCCTCGAGCCCGGCCCCGTGCCCGCGCCCGCGCCCGTCCCCGCGCGCGTGCCTGCCGCCTCGCCCGAGACTGCTGCCAAAGCAGCCGCTGCCAAAGAGGCCGCTGCCAAAGAGGCCGCTGCCAAAGAGGCTGCCGCCAAAGAGGCTGCTGCCAAGGAGGCCGCGCGGCGCGAGGCCGATGCCGCCGTCCGCGCCGCCGCGCACGCCGAGAAGAGCGCGCTCGCGCGCGTCGATGCCCTGCGCCGTGAGGCGGCCGCTCTTCGCGCCGAGTCCGACCGAGCCGCCGCCCGCGTCGCAAAGATCGCGCTCGAGCTCGAAGCCGCGCGTGAAGCCGAACGCTCCGCTGGCGACGCCGCATCCGCTGCAGAGGGTCGCGTCGCGGGCGCAACCGCAGAGGCTGAAGCGCTGAGCGACGCGCGCGCCGAAGCGGAGCGTGCGAGGCGCGCGCTGGACGGCTGAGAGTCGGCCGGGCGAAGAACGCCGCCCTTTCCCTATCTCGCTAAGGAGACGGGCCGGGCCGATGATCAGTGGGGCCGGGCATGTGACCATTCGGACCCGTGGTCGTCGGCGTGTTGATGTCGCGGCGGTGCGGCATGCCGAGCTCGTCGCGGAGAGCGTTCTCGGAGGGGTCTTCACCCCCGAAGCCTTCGCTAGCGTCGCCGATCGTGCGCGCTTCTTCCTTGGCGTATGGCGGGTCGGAGCCGGGAATGACTTCATGTGGCGGGTGCGCGTCGCCCTCCGCCATGTGCATCCCGTGCACCATCTCGTGGAACAGGTTGACCTGAGGACTGGTCGTGGTGGAAACATCGCGGGTCTCGCTCCAAACGACGCGCACGTCGGGGTCTGGGTCGTAATAGATGACGACATCCGAAGGGCTTCCGTAGGCATCTGGGTTGGGTGGGACGAAGCTCGTTTCTTGCTGCTCGAGGTAGAAGGGTCGATCGGCGAAGTCGCGGAACGTCACCGTCTTGCCCGAATTGGCGAGCCGGCCGAACACCTTCTGCCCCTGCTCGGTTTGCGAAAGGAAATAGAGATCGCGAAGCAGTTTGTTCTGGAACGCGGCTCCGCCCTCGATCTTGAAGTTCGTGGGTAGCTCGAATGTCGGCCCACCGATGAAGACGTCCGGTGAGCACCCGGCGCTGATGATGCTCGTGTCGACCGTGGCGTGGAGCAGATGAGCGGCGGGGAGCTGCGCGCCGAGCACCGAGCTGGCCCCTTGGGCAACGACGCTGCCGCAGGCGGTGACGTCGGCCAGCAGAACCAACGGCTCGCCGTTGACCAAGACGCTCGCCGCGCCAGGGGTCGCGGACGCAGGTGCAACGCCATGCATAGGGCAGACGATTAGCGAGCTGGGTCGAGCGGCGGGTTGCATGGGCTCCTCAAAGCGTAAGCGGGCGAGCGGCCGAGCCGCCCCTCGACTCGGTGCAAGAGCTTCCGCGCGCGCGCAGCTCGCACGCCGAGCCGGCGCAATCCGGCTCGGCGGTGCATGCGCCGGACAACAGAGTGATCGCTACGCATCCTGCGTAGGCGAAGGAGTCGAGCGTGTCTTGACGGGTCTTCCTGACTTTCATGCCGACCATGTCCAGCTCTCGGCGACGGAGCGCTCACTCCAACGCTCTCGATCCTGCATGACTGGGTCCCGTCGGTAAGGCGCGGCCGCTCAACTTGCTGAACCGGGTTCTCGCGTGAGCGTCCTACTGCCCCCATATCGCGAGAATCTATGGCGTCATCCTCGCCTTCGGTCCTCGCCTCGCGCCAGCACGGATCTCTGCCGGATGAACCGGCGTCGCGATGGGCTGCCTGCGCCGTTCGTGGCCGCGATGGAGCACCGTGTCGAGCGGCGCCGTGTGGCTGCCTCACCTGACGGCGCTGATCTCGAGTGGGCTCACGAGGAGCGGTCGGAGGATGCGCTTGGCGACACCGTTGTAGCCAACGAGCTGCTTCTCGACCGCGAGCCGTGTTTCCTCGAACATCTGAGTATGCTCGTGGAGCGAGATCGTCCCTTTATCGCGGGTGATGCTGGCGACGCTTGCGCGCAACCTCCGCAGTCGTTCGGCATAGACGGACATGTCGGAGCTTCCCGCGCTCGGTTCGCCCGTGTCCCGAACGAAGCGAACCGTGTCCCTGAATCGTAGAGAAATCCTACCTAGCTGGTGCCGAATCGAGCCAAGGTCCAAGTCGAAGACGGGGTTGCACAGATGGTAGCCGCACATGCGGCGATGGGTTGGCCGCAGAGGTTGTCCGCGGAGCGTGTCGATCACATGAAGCGGTTCGGCCTCCTCCGTTCCGGTCGCCTCGAACTGAGTCTCGTTCGCGAGCACGCCGAGCAAGCGGTGCACGGGATGCGGCTCAGCTGTGAGTACGCGGTAGCGGTTCAGCGCAGCGGTCGAGTCGGTCGGGGGCGGGATCCGCAGGTCGTCGAAGAACGTAAGCCACTGGCGCGTGTACTCGTTCTCGTAGCGCGTTACGACGTTGGCCATCTGGCGCTGGAACTTCGTGTCGTCGATTGGACTCGAGGCTACCCAACCTTCGTTCTCGAGCCCGATTTTGCCTTCTTGCAGCAGGTAGGTCAGCTCGCGCATCCCGCGCTCGGTGTAAGCGCCCTGCACCTCGGGGTATCGGCCCGTTTCCAGGTAGGCGCGGCTCTCGATGTGCTGGAGCACTTCGGGGCGGTCACGGAAGATGTGCGGAAGGCTGATGGACGGGAAGACGAGGTTGTCGGGCGTGGGGTCGGCGCTCTCGTCGATGCGCTCGTCGACGAGGACGTCGACGAAGAGGGCGTGGTACCGCTCCTCTTCGGACACGTTGCGGAGGGCGCTCCGCGCGCGCTCGACCAACGCGTGATCGGCGGTATGCGGCGCGAGCCGTCCGGCCACCAGCTGGTCGACATAGGCGCTCGCGAACGGCCGGGCTAGCTCGCGAAGCTCGCTCGGCGAAAGCTGCGCGCCTTCACGCTGGAGCTGCACCCATCGCCGCGTGAGCTGCCCCGCCGCCCACCTGGGGTCGATGTGCTCGGGCTCGGTCAGCATGAGGTAGAGCTTGAGGAGCCGGTGATGCTCGACGTACCTCGTGCCATCGACCTTCGCGAGGTCGGCCTCGAGCGACGCGTGAATGGGGGCAGCGAACCCCGCGGGCAGCCGAGCAAGGTGCAGCCGATGCGCGCCGCGCCGTGGAGCTTCGTCGAGCACCGACGGGTTGGCGCGATAGTAGACCGCGCCGCCGCCGATCAGGATCGCCGCGAGCCCGACGACTGCCATCGCGACGCTGAAGACTGAGGATGCAAAAAGGTTGTCGCGCCGTGCCGCGGCACGTGGGTCGATCGTCATCGATGGGGATGTCCGTCGGTTGGCGAACGATGGCTCGTCAAATCTCCGGGCCGGACATCAGAATGGACGCCCGCGAACGACCCGAGGGCCTTCTCACGCAGGCGTGGTCCGGCTCCCACCTGTCGTTGCATCACGGTCGCATGTCTCCCGCCTCTACCCCGCGCGCCGCCAGGCGCGCGCCGAGTCGCTGGAGGGCCACATGGTGGTAGCGCCGCGCCGAGATGTAGCTGACATCGAGGGCTTCCGCGACGTCGCCGAGTTGGCGGTTCTCGAAATAGTGCATTTCGACGACTCGCCGGTCGCGTGCTGGCAACGAGCCGAGCATCTCCCGCAGGGTGGCCTCGGCGTCGCGGTACGCGCGGGATCGAACCCACTCGAGCTCCCCCGCAACGCGGTCCGCGGCACTGAAGACCTTCGCGTCCTCGTCGCCGGACTGGAGGCACTCTCGAACGACATCGCGGTACCTGCCTTCGCGTGCCGAAAAGTTCATGACGGCTCCGGTTGCACGGCTCCACGCGAACGCGGGGAACGGTACGCCCTTCGAGGGGCGCCGTCAGCGTTCGAGGACAACTGGAATCTGGGCTGCTTGCGGCCGCGCAGCGGTCACGCTTGGCAGCGCGGCGGGCAGCACAGTGACGGCGGGTCCGGACGTTGCGCACGCGGTCTTGGCTGGCGGCGGGGGGTGCTGGGCTCATACAGGGGAATCCTCGCGACCGGCTGAGACCGGACATCGAGGGTCACGTTTCGCGTGAGCCCGGTCTGGAGCCGCGGGGAGCCCCCCACGGAGTGAGGGGGCCCCGGGGGTAGTCCAGTGCCTGTCACCTCAGCACAACGACCTGACAGCTCGCCACGCTCCGCAAGATCGCCGGCGACGTGGTCGCCACGATCAACTGGCCCTCCGCCACGGCAACCCGGAGCCCCTCGATCAGTCGGATCTGGTCCTCGGGGTGGAGGCAAAGCTCGGGCGTATCGAGGAGCACGAGCGAGCGGGCGAGCCCGAGCGCGTCGATGGTGGCGGCGTAGAGCACGATCATGCGCTCGGCGTGGCTGAGCTCTCGGAGCTCGATGCTGTCGTGGCTGGTCCGCGTCTTGCGCGCGAACATGCAGGCCGGGCGATCGCCGCGCATGCGCACGCCGGTCCAGCGGAGCTTGTCGGTCAAGAGGGCGAGCACCTTGGCGAAGCCGCCGAGCGGATCGTCCGCTTGGGTCGAGAGGACGAGCCCGCGCTCCTCGAGCGTCGTGGCGGTCGCGATGCCCGCTGCGAGGCCGCTGCGCTCGAGGTGCGGCCGGACGAAGCCGTACTTGTCGCTGCCATGACCGATGCGGGTGTAGCCGGTGGGCTGATCGTCCGGGCTGGAGGCCGCGGGACCGACGTCGAGGTGGCGTGTGGCGTGCAGGTACTCGAGCTTCCAGCTCGCCGGTGACGTGTCGAACGATCGCAGGGCGAGCTTGAGCGCGCCGTCGGTCGATTGAGATGACTTGGGCGCGCCCGGCTCCCACCGTGAGGTGAGCGGTCCGCGCGAGGTCGCCTCACCAGCTCTCTCCCACGTAAGCTCGATGCTTCCAGCGTCGGGGTTGGTGAACCAATCGGTCGGAGACGGGTGTACGCCGTAGCCGCCGCACGCTTCTTTCGCGGCGATGATGGCCTCGAGCACGCGGGTCTTCCCACTGGCGCACGGGCCGGTGAGGACGAGTGGGTCGGCAGTGCGAGCGGCGGCAGGTAGCGTGATGTCGATCTGCCCGAGGCCGCGGACGCCCTCGGCTCGGATGGCGATGAGCTTGGGAATCATGGTCAGCAATTCAGCTTGATGGGGGCACCCTTCACATCGACGGGGCCGCTGCTCTGGATGGTGATGCTGCCGGGCTTCAGAACGATGGACGAGCCCCCGCAGGTGATCGCGATCGAGCCGCTCGCGTTGAGCGCGATGTGTCCGGCGTCGACGCGGAACGGCCCCTTGGCCGAGTGCATCTCGCTCCCCGTCAGGACCGAGAGCGGTCCGGTGACGACGTCCTGTCGCATGTCGGCCAGCATCGTGGTGCGCGGCCCCTTGATGGTGAGCTCGGTTCGACCCTCGAGCGTCGTCACTTCTCCGGACACGCTGAGGAGCTTGCGAAAGCCGACGTCGCCCGAGCCGTCGATCCATGTCTTTTGGTCGCCGCCGACGGTCAGTGACGCGTTGCGACCGATCCATGTCTCGGCGTCACGCTCGACGCGGAGCGAGGCGTCGCGCTGCGCGTGCACGTCGAAGCGCTCTTCGCCCGCCTTGTCGTCGAGCCGAATCTCGTTGTAGCCGTCTCCGCCTGGGGAGCTCTTGGTGCGCCAGACGGACACGGTCCGCTCCTCCGGCAGCGTGAGCGGCGCTTGGTTCAGCCCGTTGAAGACGCGACCGACGATGACGGGCTGCTCGGGGTCGCCGTCGAGGTAGGCAACGAGGACCTCGTCGCCGACGCGAGGGATGCACACCAGGCCGTACTGCGGTCCGGCCCAAGCCTGCGCGACCCGAACGCGAACCGACGTGGATGCGGGGTCCCACGGAAAAGCGAGCTGCACGCGACCGTCGGCGTCGACATCGATCTCCCCCTCGCCGACGACGGTGGCGGTCTGGATGCCGTGGATGCGCGACTTGGGCGGCCGCCTCGGCAGAAACCGGCGGGTGGCGTCGAGCGCGACGATCTCGTGCTCGCACACGGGCACCAGGGCGCCCTCCACGAGCCCGGTGGACCAGCGAGAGACGGTGGAGATCACGGTACGGGTGAGCGCCGCCTCCTCACGCGGCCCGCCCTCGAGCTTGATGCGCTGCCCAGGCCAAATGAACGCGGTCGTCTTGATGCGCGCCAGATCCGATGGTGCGAGCTCCGCATCGAGGATGTCACGCGCGGTCTTCTGGAGCTGCGCTTCGTCATCCGCGACGCCGGGGATGAAGTCGTGCCGCCGCACCGGCGAAGGCTCCGAGCCTCGCTCTGCGACCGCCTGCGGCTCGAAGCGTGGCGAGCGTTCCCAGTAGTCTCGGAGCTCCGCCGCCTCGTACTCCTGTGTCGCCTCGAGCGAGAAGTGGTGGGCATGCCAAGGCCTCTGGGCGAGGTGGCTCTGGGGTGCGTACGGCAACACGATGAGCTGATCCGGCCGGTGACTCGACGTGTCGTCGGTCAGCACCAGGTCGGCCTCCTCCGTCGCGAAGTCGAAGTACGTCGCCACCCCAGCCTCCGCGAGCGCCCGAAAGACGAACGCGGCGTCGGTCTCCGCGTACTGCACGCGGTAGGCCCGCGCGGCGTGCTCGCTGGTCAGCGCGACGTGTGCAAGCGGCAAGTCGTGCTCTTCGAGGTACCGCGCGACGAGCTCGTCGATGCGCAAGTCGTTGTGGACCCTGCTGTCTCGGTACCGGGACCACCACCAGAGCCTGGACGTGAGGCGCATCGTGTAGCGCGAGACGCCGGAGGGCTCGATGGTGGCCTGGCTCATCGCGACGACGAGACCGCGGAGCGTCGGCTGACCAGGCTCGGCGATCAGATCGAGTCGGGCGCCGCGCCCCTTGAAGTCGACCGGGGCGAGCGACGCGTCGGTGTGTTGCACTGTCAGCTCGACCTCCCAGACCTCCGACATCGCGAACCGCCCGCGCGCCTCCAGGACCGAGAACCCCGGGTCGTCGTCCTTGAACCACAGCCGGAGAGGGACGGCGTTCGTCGGCACAATCACTTCGGTCATACCCCTCGATGTCCTGACGCGACGTCGCGGGCGCTCAGGAACGTGCGCACGCGCCTACCGTTTCTTGTCGAAGGGCAAAGCGGGGCCCTCGAGCGGGTTCGCGACGCCCGAGACGGGAAGCGTCGCGTCCGGATTGAAGGCGTCCGCGTCGGGCCGCGTCTCCACGGGGATGGGCGGCGGCGCGTACGAGCCCGCCCGAAACGGAAGAGCCGGGCCCTTCGGAGCCCGTGTCAGAACTTCGGTCATCCTCGCTCCGCCCTGCGCGTCGGCCGGGCTTGGGGACACCGCAACCGCTCCGAGGGCCAGCGCGCCCTCACCGCGGCCAGCGAGGCGAACGCGCTCCGCCGCGTACGCGTTCTGGAAGCGCCCAGCCAGCGTCGGGTCGCTCAGGATCGCGACGCTCCAGCGCTCTCGCGCGCGCTCCAGCGCCGCTCGCGACAGGCCCGCCGCTTCGAGCACCCGATCGGCCGACGCGAACGGGGCCTGGAGCCGCGCGCATACGGTCGCCAGGTCCTCGACGCGTTCCATCGGGCGAAGTGCCCCCGCCGGGCCCGCAGTCCCCTCGTCCGTCATGCGAACGAAGTCCGCCCTCGATCGAGCCGTCGCTCAAGAATCCGCGACGAAGCAGAGC
>CALKVR010001203.1 GCA_938004815.1 uncultured Polyangiaceae bacterium
CCCTCCGCGGGCGCCCGCAGCTCGTCGCGCATCCGGGCGGCGCCCTCGTCGTCGACGAAGATGGGCGGCGCGTCGCGTGGCTCGACGCGCAGGGCGCGCTCCTGGCAGAGGCCGCGTGGCCGCCCGAGGCGAGCGCGGCCGTCTGCATCGACGGCCGGCCCATGCCGAAGCTCGTCCCTTCCGTGCAGCCCGGCCTCTTCGTCACGAGCACCGCGGCGAGCTACGACGGCACGTGCGCGAGCGTCTTCGGCTATGGCGCCGACGGCTCGTTTCGATGGGTCGGCAGCACGGCCGCGAACATCCACACGCGCGCCGAGCTCGGCGCCGAACGCTCGCTCGGCACGCCCGCCCCGGCGAGCCGCACCCCCTCGGCGTCCACTCCGCCGGCTCCGGCGCTCGGTCCGCGCGCTTCGGGTCGCGCGTGTCCGGGAGAGATGGTGCTCGTCGCCGGCGATCTCTGCGTCGACCGCCACGAGTCGACGCTCCTCGATCGAAACCGCGGTCGCTATGCGTCACCCGACTTTCCGCCCACCGCGGCGGCCGCGAGCGGCGCGTTCGGCGATTGGGTCACGCGACGCGAGCGCCAGGGCGACATCTTCGCGCGCGCGCTGCCCGTCCCCACCCTGCCCCCGTGGCAGATCGAGCCCTCGCCTGCATTGGTCGCAGTCGCACGCGCCGGCGTGCGGCCGAGCGGATACGTGAGCGGCGCCATCGCCAAGAGCGCGTGCGCCGATGCGGGCAAACGTCTCTGCACCCTCGATGAATGGCGCCGCGCCTGCCGCGGCGAGGCAGGGCTCCTGTTTCCTTATGGCGCGGCCTACGTCCAGGGCACCTGCAACGTCAACGGGCCCGTCCACTCCGCCGCGACCCTCCACGACAACGCATCAATCGGTCACCTCGATCCGCGGCTCAACCGCGTCGAGTCTGCCGGCGAGACCGTCCTCCGCGAGACCGGAGACACGCCCGGCTGCGCGAGCCGATGGGGCGACGACGCGATCTACGACATGGTCGGCAACGTCGACGAATGGGTCGATGAAAAGGGCGGCGCGTTCGCGGGCGGCTTCTACGCGCGCAGCACCACCAACGGCTGCGAGGCGCTCGTCTCCAATCACCCCGAGGCCTACTTCGACTACTCGACCGGCGTGCGCTGCTGCGCCGACGCGCGCTGAGTCGCATGGCCGCTCAGCTGGAGCTGGGCGCCAACTCGAGCGACATGGTGGGGGGACTGGCCCAGCGTCGAGCAGCAGCGGCCGCTCAGCTCCAAACGCCGCCCGCGTCGACGATCGGGTGCTCGAAGTCGCGGGTGTGCCGGAGCGCACGTTCGAGCAGGCGCGAGAACCCGAGAGCGCCGCTGTGGAGAACGCTTCCAACGTCACGAAAACGCCGGCGGCTTCACCGACGAAACCGTCAGCCAGGACAAAAAACACCGCGTGAATCCCCGTTTGCTCACCGACAAGCTTGTCAGCTAACCGCCGGCAACGGAATCTGCTCGGCGCGCAGGCACACGTTCGTCACTCGACACCGCTCGCGCACGTCATAGGTTTGTCCTCCAACGTTCGTGAGACAAGGGGTGCAACGATGCGCAAGACGAGCCTACTACTCGCTTCGATGATGGCCGTGTTCGCCGTCGACGGTCCGGTGGCGGTCGCCGACCCGATCGACAACGACGGCGACGCTGACTTCGTGTTCTACGACAATCCTGGATCGCCGTTCTTGCTGTTCGCAAGTGGCGACGAGGCGTTCTCCGAGACGCCCAGCGCCGGAGCGAGCTGGTTCGAAGCATTCACCGAGCCAGACGGCGACACGTTCTGGACCGCATCTCACATGGAGCGGCACAACACGCCCCTCTCCTTTGGACCGGATTCGGTTCAAGTGCGCTTGAACATCACGGACGTAGTCGGGGTCACCGATCTCTCGAGCGGGGTCGACATCGATTGGACCATCACCGCGGACCTTCGGTTCTCGAACAGCTTCGCCGGCATCGTCGAAGCGACCTGCCGAACGGCGTCCTTCGACATCACGATCGCCGGCGACTGGGACGAGGTCGAGTCCGACCCTTTCACCATCCCAGCCCTCAGCGGGTCTGGAGCCGGAGGGTGCAACACGCACGCCTCGACCCTGAACTCGTACTTTGACCTGGGAACGAGCGGTGCCACACTGACGCTCTATAAGTTCGAGGCCTTCGTGCACGGGACATCGACTCCTCTCAGCGGCTCATGATGGACGCTACCTCGCTCGGTCGGACTTGCAGCTTGCTCGCGGCCGCACTCGTGTGCTGCGCCGAGGGCAGCGAGACCCGACCGAGTGGGGGGGCGGCGCCGAACGGTGCCGGAGGCGCACCCCCCACCGCGTCGAGCAGCGGTGGAGGCATGACAGGATGGGGCGGCAGCGGCGGTAACGAAGGGGGCGCTGCGGCCGTCTGCGTCGTTACCCCGGGAGCGCTCGATGCGCTTCCGCCGTGCCACGGGGATGTCCCAACACACGAGAGCTACCAGTGGACGAAGAAGTGGTCCTATCCCGTGCTCGGCGACACGGGTGACACGATCTGGAACATCCCGCTGGTGGCGAACCTGACCGACGACAACGGCGACGGCGTCATCAACCTCTGCGACGTCCCCGACATCGTCATCGTGCGCCTCGACTACCAATCAGTCGACCCCAAGTATGAGCTCCATCTCGTCTCCGGCGCCGACGGCCAAGGCGCGATGCTGAACTACCCCGATCTGACAGCGTCGCTCCCAGCGATTGCCGACTTGGACGCCGACGGAACGCCGGAGATCGTAGCGATGAACCGCTTCGGCCATGTGGTCGCTCTCTCGCCTCAAGGTGACGTTCTCTGGGAGAGCGACGTCGAGGTATTCGATCCGGTGGGGGTCTACGGGCCCGACCCGACCGAGGAACAAGTGCGGAACGCCAAGTTCGTGCACAACTCTCCCATCGCCATCCACGATCTCGACTCGGATGGCTCGCCGGAGATCCTGGCTGGGATGACGGTGCTCGACGCGACGGGCGAGCTCCTGTTTCAGGACCCTACCAACGGCGCCGAGCTCGATGTCATTTTCGCACCGCCTGTCCGGCCGACGGCCCTGGACCTCGACGGCGACGGTCTGCTCGAGGTGCTCTTCGGCCACGTCACCTACAACCATGACGGCACCGAGCGGTGGCGATTGGCCCTCACGACGGCCAGCCCGCATCCGATCGACATCGACCGTGACGGTATCCCGGAGCTCCTGATGACCAGCATCGAGGGGCTGACGCTCGTCTCGGCAGAAGGAGGCGTTCTGTGGGGGCCCGCGCGACCTCCCCAAGACGCGGTGCCGCCGCTCTTCGACTGCTGGGCTCCCGCAGCTGCTGTCGTGGACTTCGGCTCCGACGGGGTCGCGGAGGCGGTGGTCAACAGCTGCGAGCATCGGATGATCGTTACGCCCACGCTCGGCGGGCCCCTCGTGCAACGAGCTGAGCCAACCGTCATCAGCACCATCCTGGGGGCGCCTGGCATCGCCGGAAATGCGTTCGACTTTCGGGGAACCGGACCGGACTGGCTCGCGGCGGACCATCACGCGCTCGAGATCTACGCCAGCGTCGACGGCGCGATGCAGTGGACCGTCGGCACGGGTTGGGGCGGCGGGGGTTGGTACCCCGTCGTAGTCGATGTCGACAACGACGGATCCGCTGACCTCTTGATTCGTGACGGCGCATCTCGCGGTCATGCAGACCAGCTTCACGTCTACGAGGACGCCATGAAGCGGCCCAGCCCCACGCGGCGGATCTGGAACCAGTGGAACTACTGGGTCACCAACATCCGCGAGGACGCGATCGTGCCGCAACATCCCGTGATGCCGTGGACCCGCGACGCGTACAGGGTCCAGGCGCGCCTCGGCTGCGCTGAGCGCCCACTGCCGGATTGAGTCGAGCAGCCGCGGGCGCCGGTCTCCCTGGCGGAGCGAAGCCGGGCGGGCCGCCTACGCCAACCGGAACGCCGTGTGCCGGCGCTCGCCCGACTTCTTGATCTTCTTCTCGGTCAGCAGCTTGTCGGCTGCCTTCTTGTAGAGCGGCCGCGGTGCGCCGAGCTGCTTGCGGAGCGCCTCGGACGTGATCGGGCCTGCCTTCAGCGCGGAGAGGATCTGGCCTTCCATCGCGCCGGTGTCGACGTTTCGGCCACCAGCCTTGGGCTGGCTCGCGCCGCGCTTGCCCGGCTTCGCCACCGGCGTCTTACGAGCGTGCGACGTCGCGGCCGCCGGACGGCCGGCCCGCTTCAAGCCGAGCTTGGCCGCGAGCGCGTTGAGGATCTCTTTGGGATGCGCGAGCGCGTCGATGCCGAGCTGCTCGGCCCACGTGCGGCGGTGGGCTTCGCTGTTCTTGACGACGACGGCGGCGTCCACGCGGGCCGCGAACTTGGCGTCACGGTCGTACAGGTCGCGGAGCAGGGAGAAGTCACGGAGGAACTGGTCGACGGTGATCGGCTTGCTGGTCGGGCTCAACGGCTTGGTCTCCTGGGTCTTTGCGGGCACAGCGGAGCTCCGCGCGGCTTGCAGCGCGCGGTGCTCGCTCGCCTTGATCGGGGTCGCGGAGGGAACGAGCGGTGCGCTCGGAACCGGGGCGGCGCTCGCCTTCGCGCGTCGCCGGGTTGGTCTGTTCGCCATGATCGCGCGCGACCCTAGCAGAAACGCCTGCCAAATGGCGCGACCGTGAGACCGGGGGCGAAGGGGTCAGCGCGCGGCCTACCGGTCGAGCAGTCGTTCGAGCACGATGCGCTCGATCGCCGCGATGGGCACGCGGAGATTGGGCTTCGCGAACACGCGAATACCGTCGGGCAGCTCGAACGTCGTGGTGTCGGCGGCGGTGACCAGGAACAGGTCGGGACGTGGCGCGCGGCGCGCCGCCAGTTGAAGGATGGTGAGGCCGAGGATGCCGGCAGGGAAGCGCAGGCTCGTCCAGACGATGTCGGCGGGGGCGCTCAGCGTCGAGACGTACGCGATCGCGCTGCGCGGGTCGGTGAAGTCGATGACGAGCGGCAGGTGACGCAGAGGGCGCTCGGTCGTCGTGATGATCTGCGGCGCGTCGTCCACCAGCACCATGTGAAGAGGCTCGCTCATGGGGTGGATGTCGTACGCAATCGCACGCAGCGCTCAGACGCCCGTATTGCGGCACTTCGTCGCCGATTCTTGAGCGATCTCTCGATCGACCGAGGACTTCGTTCGCATGACGGACGAGGGGGCCGAGAGCCTGGCGGGGGCGCTTTACCCGATGGATCGCGTTGAAGACCTGGCGACCGTGTGCGCACGCGTGCAGGCGCCGTTCGCGGCAGCCGATCGGGTGCTCGAAGCGGCGGGCCTCTCGCGAGCCGCGCTCGAACGCGCGCGAGAGCGTTGGAGCGTGGCGATCCTGAGCGATCCGACGCTGGGTCGGCGCTTTCAGAGCGCCTACGCGGCGCCGGCAACATCGGCGGCACCGGCGCCGACGGTCTCGTCGAAGCGCGCCGAGCGTGGCCTTGACCGGTCGACTCGACAGACGGCTTCTCTCGCCGCTCTACGGCGGCTCAGGGGACCGATAATGTTCGACAGAGTCGCTGTGGATAGAGACCTGCTGATGGCTGACGGCACTCGACTTGATCCCTGAGCCGTCATGATTAGGGCGATTTCACCGCTCAGGTCTCGGCGAAGGATAACACGGACCCAGGGTGACCTCGCTTGCCGTGTGGACGTCGCGCATCGCTGACTTCGCGGGCTCGGCCCACTCCTTTGCCGGTCCACCTGTTCGCGTTCGCACCTCCGCCCAGAAACGGTTCAGCGAGCTAACGGCCTCGGCGGGCGTCGGCTTTCGCGATGGGGCCTCGGCTCGAGTGCGCCAAACTGCCCAGGCGTCTACGAGCAGCCGAGCCGCCTCATCCTTTGGCGGCGGTGGCGTCAAGTAAGCTCGCAGATTGGCGACATCAGCTTCGGTAAGCGTGAGCGGTCCGATGGTGGCAATGAGGCAGGGATCGCGATTCTCAGCGCAACCCGGGAGCAGCACCGAGTACACGGCGAGCACAAAGGCTAGAATTGCTGATCCCAGTCGTCGCACAGCGGCGGTTCGTCGCAGCCCAATGTCCATCCGGAAATTCCTGTAACGGGCCGTGTCAACCACTCAAAGACCTCGAGCCCCGCGGACGTGTCACGTCTGTAGAGTCCGTGTGTCTGCTGATGAATGACGCCAGGCTCGATGTAGATACACACCCCAATAGGCTCCCCCTCTCGACAGGCCAACATAGGAACCTGGCAAGCTTGGACGACATCCGGAAAACGATAACCCGTGGCGGGCACACAACCGCCGCCGCCGATTGGAAGGAAGTCCTGACAAGCGTCATACGTGAGGGCGTTACATTCATCAGGAGTGATCGCTGAGCCACCCTCGCCGGCAGACGTCGACGCCGATGTAGAGGGCGAGCCAGCAGAAGCTGTGGAGGCCACGGAAGAGGAGCCAGTGGAGGGGGCACCTCCTGTCCCCGACGCCCCTTCACCCGACGAGTCTCCGCAGCCTAACAACGCCAGGACAACGACCGCGGGGGACACGCATTCAGTTTTCATAGTCGTACTTCTGCGCCGCATAGCAGAACAGTTGGGCGGTAACGCCAAACGACGTCACCGCCTGGTTGATCATCGATACGCGGGCGCAGCGGCCCGCCAGAGCCGACGGCGTGATGACGGCCACCATCGATCTTATATCTTTCGTCGAATCGAGATGAGTAGTCTGACTGGTCCCTGTGATCCCGCACATTCCTCCACGCGGATTGAAGGTTCGAATCTGCAGGTCGAGGTTGCTGATGCGGTCTTTGGCGCCGGACATATCTTCTACCTGGAACATCACACACTTGAGAAATTCCGTGCCGGCCGGGAATGGTGTGCTCGCCAAGGGCCCAGCCACCTGACCGGGCCGACCGCCTGCCGACACGTCACTCCCACGCGCGCGCGGCATTCTTTCGTCCGCACGCGCGCACGCCTCGACACCAGACGACATAACGGTCTGGTCAGCCATCACAGGGTCTTACGTGCCAGTCGGCGCGGCCTCGTTTCCCCCGCCCGAGCGCAGAGGGCGGGCGAAGCCCGCCCGGGTCCGCGCGAAGCCCGCCATTGGGGGCACCCCTACTTCATGCCGTGGTGCGGGTCGCGCATCGGGCCGTCGCTCGGCTCGACGTAGCCGGAGATGTCGCGCTTGTACGCGTTGTTCTGCGCCTCGAGCACGTTCTCCATCGCGCCCGCGGCGAGCGCGAGCGTGCCAGGGGTTTTCTCCGTCGCGGCGACCTTGGCCTTCTCCACGAAGGTGGTGAGGGCCTTCGGCATGAATGCGCCGTAGGCGTCGCCCTTCAGCGCCTTCACGGCGGCCTCGATCTCGGCGGTGGCGGTGGTGACGTCGGCGAGCGCCTTTTCGACGTCCGCGGCGTCCTTGCCCTGGGCGAGCAGCTCGAACGCGGCCAGGGCTTTGTCGATCGCGGCCTGCGACTTCTGCGCCGGCGCAGCCTCCCACTTGGAGGGGAACGCCGTCTTGTACGCCGCGAGCGCGTCACCGACCTGCTTGGTCACGGCGTCGAGCTTCTCGAACGCGGCCTTCATCGTCTTGTGGAGCTCGCGGCCCTTCTCGAACTTGTCCTTCTCGTGCTCCTTCTTGCCGTAGTAGTCGGCCGCATCCACGAGAGCCTGACCGAGGGGCGGCCCCACCTCGACCGCGGCGTCGAGCGCCTTGTCGAGCTCCTCGTGAGCGGGCTTGTCGGAGGACCCGGCGGCGTTGCACACCCGCGCGAGGCGCTGGTAGACGAACGCCGGGTTGCCCGACTTCACCTCCGGTGTTCCGAGGTCGGGGACCTTGGGGCCGGGCCGATCCTTGCCCAGGCTCTTGTCGACCGCGCCCTGCGCGAACTTCAGCGCGACGAGGCCGATGTAGCAACGCTCCGCGTGGTAGCTCTTCATGATCGACGGCTCGGCCTGGCGCTTCGGCCGCGACGGCTGAGCGGGCCGCCGCTGGCTCCCGGCGGGGCGGACGCCGGACGCGGCGCCGCCGGTCGATGCCGGCGCACCGGACGCGGGGGCGGGCTCGGTCGACTTGTCGGAGCAAGCCGTGACCACCAGCGAAATGGCGAGGAGACAGGTCGTGCGCATCGCGCCCGGAACTCTATCAGGTCGGGCGAAACGCGGCCGTGGTATAGGCGACCGAATAGTCACAATGTCAGCCCTCCCCGACGACTTCGAGAACCCGACCGACGAGCACCGGATGATGCGGCAGATGTGCCGCGACTTCGCACGGAACGTGCTCGAGCCGCAGGCCGAGGCACAAGACAAGAAGGGGCACCTCGACGTCTCGCTCATGCGCCGCGTGGGCGAGCTCGGCCTCCACGGGATCACCATCCCGGCCGAAGAGGGCGGCGCTGGCCTCGACGCGCTCGCCGCCGTCATCGTGCACCACGAGCTCTCCAAGGCCGACCCGGGCTTCACGCTCGCGTACCTCGCCCACGCGATGCTCTTCGTGAACAACTTCTACTACGCGGGCAACGCCGACCAGCGCGCGCGCTACCTGCCCAAGGTGCTCTCGGGCGAGTGGATCGGCGCCATGGGCATGACAGAGCCGAGCGTGGGCACCGACGTGCTCGGCATGCGCACCGTCGCCCGGCGCGACGGCGACCGCTTCATCCTCAAGGGGCACAAGTCGCTCATCACCAACGCGCCCGAGGCCGAGGTGTTCCTCGTCTACGCCAAGGTCGACGACCGCCTCACGTCGTTCATCGTCGAGCGGAGCTTTCCTGGTGTGAGCACGCCCAGCAAGTTTCCCAAGATGGGCATGCGCGCGAGCTCCCTCGGTGAGATCGTGCTCGACGAGGTTCCGGTGCCGGCCGAGAACGTCCTCGGCAAGGTGGGCGGCGGCATCACCAACATGATGCGCAACCTCGAGATCGAGCGCCTCACCCTCGCGGCGATGAGCCTCGGCATCGCCGATCGCTGCCTCGAGATCATGGTCCGCTACGCCGCCGAGCGTCACAGCTTCGGCAAGCCGATCGCCGATCATGGGCAGATTCAGCGCTACATCGGCGAGAGCTACGCCAAGACCGAGGCCACGCGCGCCCTCGTCTACGCCGTCGCCCGCGCGACCCGGCCCGACGCTCAGAACCGCCTCGGCACCGACGCGGCCAAGCTCTTCGCGGCGCCGGTCGGCAAAGAGGTCGCCGACAACGCCATGCAGGTGCTTGGCGGCTGGGGCTACTGCGACGAGTACAAGGTCGAGCGTTTTCTCCGCGACGCCAAGCTCCTCGAGATCGGCGGCGGCACCCTCGAGTCGCATCAAAAGAACATCACCAAGGATCTGCTGCGCGGGATCTGACAGCGCCGACGCGGCGGCGCCGCCGCGTCGGCGCTTGGGCGGAAGTGCGGCCCGGCTGTCGCCCAAATTCGTACCCGGCATCGAAAAGACGCGCGCGGTTCGAAGGTGCGTACGTACGCACCTCCGCACCCCGAGGCTACGGGATGCCGCCCACGTCGCCGATGGGCGGGGGCGTCGCGACGACGAGCCGCAGCCCGACATCGAGCGCGTCGAGGGCTCGCAGGTGACCGTGGCGCTCATCCCAGAGGCCGCTCGCGAGGTCGCGAGATACCTCGGAGACGACACGGTCGACGACCTCGGCCGACATCCGCGCGAAACCCGAGGTAGCCGCCCGAGCGTCGGCATCGAGCACCCGCTCGGGGTGAGCCCAGAAGGAGCCGAGGTTCCAGTCGGGCGTGTCGCGCGGGATGGGGACGGTCTCGGCCCGGACGGCGCCGCCGAGCCAACGCGCGAGCTCGGCCGGTGACGGGAAGATCTGCCGATCGAGGGCCGCGACCTCGGGCAGATAGTCGGCCATCAACCACATCGCGCCGCTGACAGCTGCGTCATACGTCAGGATGACGACGGCGCCTCGCGCCACCCGCCGAAGCTCGCGCACGCCTCGTTCGCGATCCGCGTCCCAGTGGTGGACGCTGAGCACCGACATCGCGGCGTCCACGGACCGGTCGCGCAAGGGGAGGCTGCCTGCCGACGCTCGAATCGAAGGGGCAAGGTCGAGCGGTCGCTGCGCCGCCATCACGTCGCTCGGCTCGATCGCGACCACGTAGCGATCGCGAGGCTCGTAGGCGCCTGCCCCCGCCCCGACGTTCACCACCGTCCGCGCGTCGCCGAGCGCCGCGTGGATCTGCTCGCGAAAGCCAGCGTCTTCTCGCCGCGTCCGCGCGTAGCCGTGGCCGATCCGATCGTAGCGCGTCATGGGTGGTGCACCGGGCGCATGGGGACCCGGGTGTAGAGACGACGAGCGGCGCAAACAAGGCCTGACGCTCGGCGTTGTGCCGTACGCTCCGGCGCATGCGCACACCGCGGCGGTCGCCCGTGAAGTGGTTCGTCGACAATTTCTTCAAGGGCTGCCTTCTGCTCGTGCCCATCGCGGCGACGGTGTGGCTGGTTTGGACGGTGTTCGTCGCACTCGATCGTCTCTTGCCGACGCCCGTGCCGGGGCTCGGCATCGTCGTCGCCGCGGTGATCATCACGTTCATCGGGTTCGCGACGAGCAACGTGGTCGGGCGGCAGCTCGTGCAGGGCTTCGAGAGCGTCCTCGAGCGGCTGCCGATCGTGCATCTGCTGTACGCGTCGCTGAAAGACCTGATCGACGCGTTCGTCGGCAACAAGAAGACGTTCGAACGCCCCGTGCTCGTGAAGCTCGACGAGCAAGGCGGCGTCGGCGTGCTCGGCTTCGTCACGTGCGACCACTTCGACGACCCCGCGCTCGCGGGCTACGTCTCCGTTTACCTGCCGCAGTCGTACAACTTCGCGGGCAACTTGATCGTCGTCCCGGCCGCGCGCGTCACGCCCCTGCAGACCGAGGGCGCCGCCACCGTCACGTTCATCGTCTCCGGCGGCATCTCGGGCATGAACGCGGCCAAGAAGTACCTGGAAGATACGGCGCCGATCTCACGCCGGGCGTGACACCCGCGCCGCGATCACCAGTGGTGGTGGCAGTGGTAGTGAGGCGGCGGGATCGGGTTCTCGCGGTCGGCTCGCTCGCGCGCGGCCTCGAACGCCTTGCCCGCGACGGTGGCGAGCTCGGCGGAGGCGGCGTCCAGGCGCTCACCCGCAAAGTCGACTTGCTCGTTGCTGACCCGCTCGATCGCTTGCCCCTCCGCGTCCTCGGACTTGCAGACGTAGCGCATGCTGGTCAAGAGCTCGTGCAGCTCGTTCACCGCGCGCCCCGCATCGGCCACGGCGGCCCCGCATGGCCCGCTCGCGACCGCGCCCCTGCACGTGGCCGAAGCGGCGGTGATGCGACCGAGCATGGCCCGCGCTTCGTCGACCTGCTCGGCCAACGCTCGGTAGCGCGCCGCCATGACCGGCGTGGAGCCGGGAGGTGCGGCGACGACGGGCCACGCCGAGGAGCGCTGCGGCTCGGCCGCGCAGCCGGCAGCGGACAAGGCAGCGGCGAAGCACCAGAGAGGAGGGAGGCCAGCGCGATCGACGGAGCCCACGGTTGGTACCCATCACTACGCGCGCGCAGCCGAAATGTCACCGGGGCACGAGCTCGAGGATCTGCCCCTTCGACTCGTCGGTGGCGACGAAGATCGTGCCCGCAGGCCCGACGCGCACGTCGCGGATGCGCGCGCGGTTCACGAGCAGGCGCTCCTCGCCGACCACCTTTTCGCCGTCCAAGGTGAGGCGCGCGAGGTGCCGCCCCGCGAGCGCGCCGACGAATAGGCTGCCCTTCCACGCGGGGAACGCGGCGCCGTCGTAGAACGCCGCGCCCGAGGGCGCGATGACGGGGTCCCAGTAGTAGAGCGGCTGCTCCATGCCCGCTTTGCTCGTGAGGCCCTCGCCGATCTTCCCCCCTGAGTACTCGATGCCGTAGGTGATCGTCGGCCAGCCGTAGTCCTTGCCCTTCCGAGCGATGTTCACCTCGTCGCCGCCGCGGGCGCCGTGCTCGATCACCCAGAGCTCCTTGGTCTCGGGGTGGAGGGCCGCAGCCTGGATGTTGCGATGTCCGATCGACCAGATCTCGGGGAGCACGCCCTCTTTGCCGACGAAGGGGTTGTCGGGAGCGGGCGAGCCGTCCGGGCGAAGGCGAACCACCTTTCCCAGCGTGCCGTCGAGGCGCTGCGCCTGTTGACGCCCCTCGATGATCGAGCGCTCGCCCAGGCCGATGAACAGGTTGTTGTCGGGGGTGAAGACGATGCGCGAGCCGAAGTGCTTGGATGAGTCGAGGGTCGGCATCTGACGCCAGATCACCTTGACCTCATCGAGGCGAGGCGCACCCTCGAGGACCAGCTTGCCCCGACCGAGGGCGGTGCCGTTGCCCCCCTCGCGTGGCTCGGCAAACGTGAAGTAGACGAAACTGTCATTGGTGAACGTGGGCGACACCGCGACGTCGAGGAGCCCGCCCTGGTCCTCGGCCGCGACCTTGGGCAGGCCCGCGAGCGGCTCGGACTTCGTGCCATCAAGGGCGATGAGCCGGAGGCGGCCGGGCCGCTCGCTCACCAGCATCCGCTTGTCGGGCAGAAACGCGAGCGCCCAGGGGTGCTCGAGGTCGCCCGTGACGACACGGACGTCGAAGGCGACGTTCGCGGTTCGATACGGCGCGCGCGTCTGGCCGGTGAACGCGGGCTTCTGGTCGGGCGCGTTCGCGTCGGCCGTCTCGAGCGACTTGCCCGGCACCTGGTTGCCGGGCCCCTTGGCCGAGTCGCCGCAAGCCGCCGCGACGGAGACGATCGAGAGCGTGAGCGCGGCGCGGGCCAAAGCGGTCATGGGGCTCAGCGGCGCCCGCGCGACGACGGCGCGCCGGGCCGAGCCGCGCTCGCGGGTGGAGGCAGAGGCACGGGCGGCAGCTTCTCGACGAGCCGGTCGCCTTCACACTCCGCCAGGATGCCCTCGTTCGTGATGGGATCGATCGCGAGCACGCGCCGGTGCCGGTGCAGGAACCACGTGTCTCCACGCGGCTGCTCCAGCCACGCCCGCAGGTAGCGAAACCCGTGCTCCAGGGCGAAGTCGCGGGCACGTGGGGCGAGCTCGCTCGGCACCGCGCTGACCCACACGTGCCAGTCGCTCTCGGATCGACACTCGATGCCCGCAAACGAAATGAGCTCGGCATCGAGCGGCACGGCCTGCGGGCGCGCGTAGAACGAGATGCCGAGCAGGTCGAACTGCCGGGCGCCGGCCAGCGTCTCGGAGAGCAACGACGCGCTGAGCGCGTAGGAGGACCCCCGCGAGATCTGATCCCGCGAGCGCGTAGGGATCATCTTGGTCTCGTCACCCGAACGGTTCGCCATGCGTCACTGCTACTGCGGAACCGGCGGCACGACCACCGTGTTGATGGAGTCGACGGCCATGCCGGCAGGGTACCCGTAGCTCGCGTAGGAGTCGTACCCCCAGACGGTGAGGCCGAACGGCGCGGGTGATGTGGCGGTGTGCTTGCCGTTGTCGCACCCGTTCATGCCGATGAAGTTCTCGGTCAGCTTGATGCGCGCGACCTCGTAGAGCCCGCCCCCGCCGACCGGCGTCCAGCCCGTGACCGTGCCCATGCAGTCCAGGCTGACGTCGTGGAAGATGCCGCCGCCGTCCTTTTTTCGGACGAACACGAGCGACGTGTTGCCGTAGGTGGGGTCGGTCGCGAAGAGATACGAGTTGAGGTACTGCGCCGGCGGCACCAGGTTGACGTACTCGGGGTCGCCCACGCCGGTCGAGGTCGTGCCGCCGCCCGTCATGTACGTCGCGACGTAGAACGGATGCGTCTCGTCTTGGCTGCGCACCGAGAACGCCTGGTCGGTGAAGAACACCGCCACTTGGCCCTGGTTCAGCGTGGCGGGCGCGCCCGGCGGCATCGGATCGTAGGTCAGCGTCGTGCCATCGACCATCCCGACGATCATGTAGGGCGCCTGGTCGTCGAACGCGCCCTGCCGCGGTGGGTAGCGCGCGCCGAGGTACTCGGTGCCCAGGGTCTGCACCGGCAAGATCTGCTGGTGGGCCGCGTCGCAGGCGCCCTGACCGTCGGGGATGTTCATGCAGCTCGCGCCGCCCCAGACACTGACGGGCTTGTCAGATTGGAGGACCGAGCCGGCGAGCCGCTCGAACTGCAAGAACTGCGCGACCTGCCCGCGGTTCAGCGTGAACGTCGACGAGGTGTTCGCCGTCATCGTCGGTAGCCCCGCGCCGCCCGTCACGTTCACCGTCGGCACCATCGTGATCATCGTGTTGTCCTCCGACGCGACGATCTGCGTGAAAGGCTGCCCCGCCGACGCCGTCCAGGCATCCGCGGTCACGAAATTGTTCCCCCACGTGGGGGTCGGCAGGAGCAGCGTCGCGCTCGACACGTAGCTCGCGGCCCCGCCCCACGGGTAGACGTCGTACATGACCACCGGCGCCGTCGTGGCGATGTGGAACGCGTTCGAGAGCCCCGTGAAGTCGAGCTGCGTGTTCTGGAGCAACGCCGGCTGCACCCCCGCCGGACAATCCACCTGATAGATGTCGCCCGACTCGTAGCTCGACAAGAACAGAATCCCGAGCTCGCCCGCCGGCAACTGCCCTCCGGGGGCGAGCTGGTAGGTCAAGCCGGCGCCCTGCCCCTGCGGGATGTAGAGGTGGTTCGCCACGTTGAGCGTCATGCCGGCGAACTCCGCCGTCACCGTCACGGGGCTCGTCCACGTGTTCGCCACCATGGCCGCGAAGCACCCGCCGCGCGCCTCTGCGATGCAGGCCGGCGTCACGCTGAAGAAGTCGCACCCGATCGTGCTCTTGTTCTCGGTCGCGGCCGTGCAGGCCGGCACGCACGCCCCGCTGGGGCTGCAGCCCTGGTCCGGGGGACAGGCCTGAAGGATGTTGCCGTCACAATCGATGACGTTGTGCAGGTCCGACGAGCAGGTGATGCAATCACTACCGGTGCCCGAGCTGCCGGTGAAGTTGCCCGTCGACCCTCCGTCACCGTTCCCTGACGACGGAGCCAAGCCTCCCCCACCCGTCCCCGCGTCGTTCCCCGCGGAACAACCGCCGGCGACAGAGAGCCCAGGCACGGCAGCGACGACGAACGCGGCAAGCAAAGGACGGGCGCGCATACGATCGAGGCTATCGGGATCGACCGGGCCTGAGAACCCACGCGCGCCTGTCTCGGCCTTACTTGTCGAGCCGCGCCGGGCTCCGTCCCCGACTCAGGGGCACGTCACCGTCGTCCCGTTGATGGTCGGCAGGCCGGCGAGACCGCAGAGCACCTCGCAGCCGTTGCCGAAGTTGCAGTTGGTGACCGTGCAGCCGGCCGCGGGGCAGGTGACGTCGCAGTCTGACCCGGCACAGTCGACCGCGCAGGCGGCCGACGAGCTGCACTCCACGTCGCACGTGGTGTTGGCGTTGCAGTCGACGGTGCAGTCGGCGCCCGCGCCACACTGCATGTCGCAGTCCGGGCCGGGGGCGCACGTCAGGTCGCAGTCCCCGTTGTCGGCGCAGACGCAGTTGTTGCCGTCGCACGCGAGGGCACCGCCGCTGCCGCTGCTCGCGTCGCTCGACGACTGGTTGTTGCCCGAGCCGCTCGAGGCCTTGCTCGAGCCCGTCGTCGCGCCGTCACCGTCCACGACCACGCAGGCGGCCACGCTGACCGCGAGAACCAACGAGAGACCCTTCATCCAACTCATGACAAGCTCCTCTTTCCGACGCCGGCTCGAGGCCGCGTCCGCGAGGGCTCATCGCAAGAGGCTTGCCGCGCTCCGAATGGGCGAATCCGCGGGATTCACGGGAGACTCTGGGCCGGGGTGCTGCATCGACCCCGCAGGTAGCGGGGTCGACGCCGCGCTCGGCTCAGGTCCCCTCCATCTCGCCGAGCTTGCGGTAGATGGTGCGGGTCGAGATGCCGAGGAGCTGCGCGGCGACGCTCTTGTCGCCCTTGGCTTGGCGGAGCGTCTCGCGGATGAGGCGCCGCTCGACCTCGTCGAGGGGCGTGCCCACGCTGAACGTTATCGAGCTCGGCTCGGCCGGCTCGCTATCGCGGATCGTCTCGGGCAGATCATCGAGGGTCAGCCGATCGCCGCGGCAGAGCACGACCGCGCGTTCGATGACGTTCTCGAGCTCGCGCACGTTGCCGGGCCACGAGTAGTCCATGAGCTTGGCGGTCACCTCTTTGGAGACCCCGAGGCGCGCCTTGTTGTTCTTTTTGCAGTACACGCCCAAGAAGTGATCGCTGAGGAGCGGGATGTCCTCGCGCCGGGTGCGGAGCGGCGGCGCCGTGATCGCGATGACGTTCAGCCGGTAGTAGAGGTCCTCGCGAAAGCGCCCCGCCGACACCTCGGCCCGGAGGTCCTTGTTCGTCGCGGCTACGACGCGGACGTCGGCCCGAACCCTCTTGAAGCACGCGCAGGAGCTTCACCTGCACGCTCGGCGATAGCTCACCGATCTCGTCCAAGAAGAGCGTGCCGCCGTCGGCGCGCGCGAACCGGCCGTCGCGGCGCGCGTGGGCGCCGGTGAACGCGCCGCGCTCGTGCCCGAAGAGCTCGGCCTCGAGGATCGTCTCGGGGATGGCCGAGCAGTTGACGGCGACGAACGGCCCGCCCGCTCGCGTCGAGTGCTGGTGGATGAAGCGCGCGAGCAGCTCTTTGCCGGTGCCGCTCTCGCCGAGCACGAGGACGGTGGCGCTCGACGGCGCCGCTTGCAAGACGATGTCGAGCACGCGCCGCAGCGCGGGGCTCGAGCCGACGATCTCGCGGCCGGGGAGGACGTTGAGCTCTTGCTTGAGCTGCCGGTTCTCGAGCGTGAGCGTGCGGCGCTCGGCCGCCTTGCGGACGGTCTTGACGATCGTCATCCGCTTCAGCGGCTTCTCGACGAAGTCGTAGGCCCCCTCGCGCATGGCGGTCACGGCGGTCTCGACGGTGCCGTACGCCGTCATGAGCACGACCTCGACGTCGGGCGCCGCCTGCCGAATCGCGCGCAAGAGCTCGAGGCCGCTCACGGCGGGCATCATCAGATCGGTCAGGACGACGTCGACGCGGTGGGTACGCAGGATGTCGAGGGCTCCGCGCGCGCTCGGCGCGGTCAGGACGCGCATCCCGTCTTTCTGGAAGATCTTCTCGATGCTCGAGAGGTTCGAGGGCTCGTCGTCGACGACGAGGACGGTGAGGGCGTCGGGAGGAGGCGGCTCGGCCGGCGCGTCGGTCGTCATGCTGCCGCGGACTCTAGCGCCGGGCCGCTTCGAGCGCAGCGAAGGCCTTGTGGGCCGTGCACGACCCATGTTAATGAACATGTTCAGTGAACGTGTTCACCAAAGGGCCACGCACCGAGTCCGCGTCCAAGTCGCGGGTCCTGCAGAAGGGCGAGACGCGCGAGCGCATCCTCCGGGTGGCGCGCGAGCACTTCGAGGCGAACGGGTTCGACGGGGCCAACGTGCGGGCGATCGCCAAGGGCGCCGGTGTCGCGGCCGGGACGGTGCTCCTCCACTTCACCGACAAGCGTGACCTCCTGCACGCCGCGCTCTTCGCCGATCTGGAGGCCCTCATCGACGCCGAGGTCGCGCGTCCGGTGGACGAGCCGCTCGAGCCTGCCCTGCGCAGCCTCGCGCGCCGCTTCTTCGCCTACTACGCCGAGCGGCCCGCCCTCTCGAAGACGCTGCTACGGGAGGCGCTGCTCGCCGAGCCCCCTTGGCGTGACCGCTTCACCGGGCAGGTGACGCGGGTGCACGCTCACGTCGCCGGTCTGGGGGCGGCCGCCAAGCGGCGGGGCGCGCTCGCCGAGCACGCCGACCCGATGCTCCTCGGAGTGACGTTCTTCGCCTTTTACTACTTCGCGCTCATCGGCTGGGTTCAGGGGGGCTTCGTCGACCCTGCCCCGCTGTTCGAGCGGCTACTGGCCGAGCACCTGCGCGGGCTCGCTCCTCAACCCTCACGGAGAACCAAGCGATGACGACCATCTTCAAGGACGAGCCCTCGCGCTCCACGATCGAGGCCGCCTACGAGCGCTTCCGCGCGCGCCTGCCGGCCCACGAGACGCTCACGGTGTCGACGCGGCACGGCGAAACCCACGTGGTCGTCACGGGGCCGGTCGACGCTCCCCCTCTCGTCGCGGTGCACGGCGCGCTCGCGAGCTCGGCTCACATGCTGGGCGAGCTCGGGCCCTTGCGCGATCGATTCCGCGTCTACGGGGTCGACGTGATCGGCCAATCGGTGAAGAGCGCCGACGCGCGCATCTCGCTCGACGGGCCCGAGTACGGCGAGTGGCTCGTCGATGTGCTCGACGCGCTGAAGCTCGAGAGGGCGCACGTCTACGGCGTGAGCTGGGGCGGGTTCGTCGCGCGCAAGCTCGCCGAGGTCGCGCCCGAGCGCATCGACCGCCTCGTCCTGCTCGTCCCCGCGGGCATCGTGGGCGGCTCGGCGTGGAAGGGCCTGACGAAGATGGGCATCCCCATGGCGATGTATCGCGCGTTCCCCAGCGAGGCGCGTCTGCGCAAGTTCGTCTCGAACCTCGCCACCGACGTCGACGAGCACTGGCTCGGCTACTTCGGCGATGCGTTCCGCGCCTACAAGCTCGACATGCGCGTGCCCCCCCTCGCCAAGCCAGAAGCGCTCGCCGGCTTCAAGCGGCCGACGCTCGTGTTCGGCGCCGACGACGACATCAGCTTCCCCGGCCAGGCGCTGATCGACCGGATGAAGGTGCTCATCCCCCACGCCGAGGTCGAATTGCTCGAGAACTGCAAACACGCGCCGCCGACCGACGACGCGTTCCGCGCCAAGATGGCCGATCGCGTGACGGCCTTCTTGGCCGAGCGCTAGGAACGCTCAGGTCACCGGGCCGATCACAGCGGCGGCCGCGAAGGCTCCGGGGCGCTGCTTGTACGCCTCGATCACGAGCTGCTCGGCGAGCGCGGCGGGCGCAGTCGTCGGCGTGGTGAGGACGCGGCGGAGGCCGACCTCGCCGAGCGCGAGCGCCACGTCGTGGCTGACCATGACCAACCACGCGTCCTTGTCGAGCGCGTGCTCACGCACGTCGGCGCGCCCATTGCCCGTACCGAGCACGCGCGTGAGCGATGTCTTCAGGTGCATCGGCATGCCGTCGTAGAGATCGGGGCTCGAGTCGCGATCAGCGCCCTGCTCGCGGAGCGCGTCGTCGGCGATCGAGCGATCGTCGGTCAAGCGATCGACCGTCCCCGCCGCGATTCGATACACCCGATCGCCTCCGGCGACGGCGGTGCGCACGCGATCGCCGTCGAGCGCGATGGCTACGGCGGTCGCAGCCGCGGTCGACGTCGAGATGCCGAGGTCTGCCACGCTGCGATCCGCTTGCTCGAAGGCACGCTCGAACGAGGCGGCGTCCTTGGGCGCGGCGGGGAGCGCGACCGCCAGTCGGGTCGCGCACGCGGCCTGAGCCGCGCCCCGTCGCGGGTCGTCGCGGCCGGTGGGCGAGACCAGCGCGACGACGCCCTCGTTCACACACCCCCACGGCGCGGCGTGCACACCCCTCGCGCTCGGCGCGAACGCGGAGCGAAGGGCGATCGGACGCCTGGTCGCTCCTACGGAGAGGTCGGCGTCGCGAGAGCGCTCCTCGGCTCCGAGCAGCGGCCCCGACGAGCGCGCTGCCGTGCTCGCGACGGGGGCGCGTCTCTGCCGCCAGAGTCTCTGGCCCAGGAGGGCGGCGACCGAGAGGATGACGGCGAAGGTGACGGTGACCGCGATGTCCATGCCGCGGATTGGGCGCCCTCGAGCGCCGACAGGCAACTGACACGAACTTACAGATCCAGGGATACGTGACGGGCCTGCTATCGTGCCGGGCAGCGATGCTGCTGGACGAGATTGAAGCCTTCGTGAACGTCGTCGACGCGGGGTCGTTCACCCTCGCGGCCAAGAAGCTCGGCGTGCCCAAGTCGACGCTCAGCCGAGCCATCAGCCGCCTCGAGGACGCGACCCGCGTTCGGCTTTTGTCACGGTCGACGCGGACCCTCGCGCTGACCGAGCCGGGCCAGCGCTTCTACGACCAGGTCGGCCCGCACGTCGGCGGGCTCAAAGACGCGATGACGCTCCTCGGCGACGCCGAAGAAGAGCCGCAGGGCGTGCTGCGCGTCACCATGCCCGTCGACGTGGGCGAGGGGCTGCTGGGCGAGATCATCGCGCGCTTTCTCTGCCGATACCCCAAGATGGAGATCGAGGTCGACGTCTCGGCGCGGACGGTGAACCTGATGGAAGAGGGCTTCGACGTAGCCATCCGCGCGAGCACCAAGCTCAAGGACTCGTCGCTCATCGCGCGCAAGCTGGTGAACACGGCGCTCCACCTCTACGCCGCGCCCACCTACCTGGCCCGGCGCGGGACGCCAAAGACCGTCGCCGATCTCGCGGGTCACGACGCCGTGCTCCCCAGCCACTCGGGCTTTCAGTCGCTGATCGCGCGCCCCGCCGTCCGGTTTCCGGCCCACGCGCGCCTGCACGCCGCCGACTTCGCCTTCGTGAAGCAAGCGATCACCGCAGGCGCAGGCATCGGGCCCCTCCCCTCGTTCCTCCCTCGTGAAGACGTGACATCGGGCAAGCTCGTTCGCGTCCTGCCCGATTGGTCGCGCCCCGCGGGCACGCTCTACGTCGTCTACCCCGGGCAGAAGCACGTACCGAAGAAGGTGATCGCGTTCCGTGACTTCGTCGTCGAGGCGTTCGCCAAGCTGAAAAAGGACCTGGGGGACGAGTAGCTCGGCGAGCGCCGCGTCAGAGCGCCGCGCGTACGCTCGCCTCGACGATGGCGAGGAGCTCGTCGAGATCGGCCTGGGGGATGTTGAGCGGCGGAGCGATGTAGACGGTGTCGCCGAGCGGGCGCAGGTACGCGCCGAGCTCACGCGCTTTGGCGTGCGCGCGCCACCCGGCGCCGCCGAGGTAGCCACCGGCCCCGAGGTCGACGGCGCCGATCATGCCGATCGAGCGCGCGCCGCTGCACCCATCAATCTCGCCGAGCCGCGAGAACGCCCGCGCGATCTTCTCGGCGCGGGGAGCCACGCCCTCGAGCACGCGTTCGTCATCGAACACGCGGAGCACCTCGAGCGCCACGCGCGCCCCCAGCGGGTTCCCGCAGAACGAGTGCCCGTAATAGAACGCCGCCTCGGGCGGGCCGAGGAACGCCTCGAAGATCGCTTCGCTCGCCAGCGTCGCCGCCATCGGCAGGACCCCGCCCGAGAAACCCTTCGCGGTGCAGAGGAGGTCGGGCGAGACGCCTGCGTGCTCGACGGCCCAAAACGGCCCGGTGCGCCCGTAGCCGGTGAAGACCTCGTCGGCGACGAGCACGATATCGTGGGCGTCGCACGCCGCGCGCGCGGCGCGCACGAACGACGGCGGGTAGACGCGCATGCCGGCCGCGCCTTGGACGATCGGCTCGAGCACGACCGCCGCGATCTCCGCCTCGTGCTTCGCGAGGAGGTCGCCGAGGGCGGCCTCGGCGGCAGCGAGGTCGGCCTCACCGGTCGGCGGCTTCGCGAAGATGACGTCCATGAGGACATTGGCGAACGCGCTGCGGAACACCTCGACCCCGCCGAGCGCGGTGACGCCGAGCGTCTCGCCGTGGAACGCGCCCTCGAGCGAGACGAACTTGGTGCGACCGGGCCGGCCGCGCTGCCGCTGGTAGCCGAGCGCCATCTTGATCGCGACCTCGAGCGCAGTGCTGCCGTCGTCGCTGAAGAACGCGCGCGTCAGGCCCCGGGGCGCGCGGCCGATGATGGCTTCGGCCAAGAGGGCCGCCGGCTCGTGGGTGGCGCCGGCGAGCGGCGCGTGGCACATCTCGCGCGCCTGCGAGGCGAGCGCGTCGACGAGGCGAGGGTGGCCATGGCCCAGGGTCGCGACCCACCAGCTCGCGTTCGCGTCGATGTACGAGCGCCCGTCGGCGTCGTAGAGGCGCGAGCCCCGAGAGCGTGCGACGACGAACGGATCGGTCTCGTCGATGTACCGCTGCATCGGCGTGTACGGGTGCCACACGTAGCGCTTGTCGAGCCGGACGATGTCGGCGCGCGTGGGGTGGCTCAACGGCCCCTCGCCGCGACCTTGGACAGGGGAGAAAACGGCTCGATCACGGGGGGCAAGATACGCGAGCGGCTGCCGGGCCGGCTCGTGTCCGGCTCTTCGGGCAAGAAGATGCGCACCTCGGTGCCGACGTCGGGCTCGCTCATGATCCTGAGGTAGCCGCCGTGAGCGTCGACGACGCGCGCCACGATCGCCAAGCCCAGGCCCGTGCCGGCCGGGCGCGTGGTGAAGAACGGGTCGAGGGCGCGGCTTCGGACGACGGTGTCCATGCCCTCTCCCGTATCGCGAAAGACGAGCTCGACGCCAGGCGCGGCCAAGCTGCCGCCGGCGGTGGTGCGGCTCGAGGGGATCACGGCCTGGAGCTCGACGGTCAGCGTCCCCCCGTTCGACATGGCCTGGACCGCGTTGTTCACGACGTTCTCGATCGCCTGGCGCAGCAGCAGGGGGTCGGCGCGCACACGCTTTACCGGGCCGCGCTCGGTGATCTTCGTCACGACGTTGGCGCGAGAGTCGAGCGGGGCGATCGCCTTGTCTACGATCTCGCGCACGCTGACGCTCTCTTGCTCGATGCTGAGGGGCCGCGCATAGTGGAGCAGATCACCGACGAGCTGATTGAGCCGGGCCGTCTCCTCGCTCAAGATGTCGAGCAACACCTCTCGGTTCTCGTCGCTCGTCCCGGGGCGCTTCAGCGTCGCGACCGCGTTGGTGATGACGGCCAGGGGGTTTCGCACCTCGTGAGCGACGACCGCCGACAATTCGCCGATCGCGGCCAGCTGCTCTTTGCGCACGAGCTCGGTCTGGGCCGCCCGCAGCTCGCGGAACGAGCGGGCGAGCGCCTCCGATTTGTTCGCGAGCTCTTGCGTCTTTTCGACCAGGTGATCCCGGCGCAGCGTGAATCGCACGACGTAGCCGCCGAAGACCGCGAAGGTGAAAGCGGTGTAGCCGAAGCCCGAGAGCTCGGCGCCACCCGTCCAGCTCGTGACCGCGTCGTGGATGACCGCGATCGAGAGCGCGCAGGCGCCCAGGAACTGGACCATGCCCGGGCGCCTGCGGCGGAGGAACGAGCGACCGACGAGGCTGGTCGCATAGGAGACCACGAGGGCCACGCTCGCGCTGAACAAGAGCGCGACGGGCGACCCGACGCCGACCTCGCTGCTTCGCAGCGCGCTGGCGAGGCCCAGCGCAAAGAGGCCGGCGAAGACCGGCCACAGCGATCGCCGCAGCACCCCGTGCTCGGCGAGCGCATAGGCCAAGACCGATCCAGCGGCGAGGCCGTCGACGGGCCTCCGCAGCACCGCCAGCGACGACGCGGCCGACGGCGCGATCGCGAGCAACCCCTCGATGGTCGAATCGATGAGGAGCAGCGAGAAGAGGATGGCCAGCTCGGTCGTCCCCGGGTCCGCGTGCCTCCTCCGCGCCGACCAGACGCAGTACACGGCCGCGGCCGCGTAGAGCGCCGCGACTTCATTATCCAGCAGCTCGCGCCGGTAGATACGCACCTCATCCAGCAGCCCGTTCACGCCTCGCCGCGACGAGGCCGAGGCCGAGCCCAGGATCAGCCGGTTGAAGTCCAGGCCGTC
>CALKVR010001204.1 GCA_938004815.1 uncultured Polyangiaceae bacterium
GCGGCTTCAAGAGCGCCACCGTGCCGGCCAAAGACGGCGCGTACAACGAGCTGATGTTCGAGGACAAAGACGGCCAAGAGCTCATCCGCATCCAGGCCGAGCGCGACATGAGGTCGCTCGTCAAGCACGACCAGACGCTCGACGTCCGCCACAACCGCTCCGACACGATCAACAACGACGACGCCGAGCGGGTCGACGGCAACCAGAAGCACACCGTCGGCAAGAGCTTCATGAGCAAGATCGGCGGCGACGCCGTGAAAAAGGTGGCCGGCGAGCTCGGCAGCTTCGTCGGCAAGAACCGCCTCCTAAAGACGGTGAAAGACTTCGTGTCGGCGGCGGCCAACCACCGCGTAGACTCGAGCAGCATGACCGAGCTCACCGTGGGCAAGTCGCTCATCCAGATGCTGCCCGACAAGATCATCATCCAGTCGCCGCTCATCCTGTTGAACCCGGGCGCCACGCCGGGGCAGAGCCTGACCCTCAAGGGCGTAGACAGCTGACGATGCGGGGCGCGCGATGAAGCTGGCCCAGGCGAACTTCCTGGGCCTGCGTGGGCTCCGCGACGAGAAGCTCGACTTCCTCGACAAGACGTCGAGGATGCCGGCCAATTTCATCGTACTGACAGGACCGTCAGCATCTGGCAAGACGCGCACGCTCGAGGCGCTCTTGATGGCGAAAGAGGCGGTGGCCCCCTACGCCGCGGGGGCTTCGGTCGAGGGCTGGCACCGCGACGGCGTCCACGCCGCCAAGGTCGTGCTCACCTGGTGGCTGAACGCCGAAGAGCGCGCGGCCTCTGGCGCGCCCGAGCCGTTCGTCACGACCGAGGCCATCCTCCGCGAGGACGGCATCCAGGTCGACGCCGACGAGGGCGTCCTCAGCGTCCTCGAGCGGTACCGCCACGACGAAGCGTTCGGCAAGGTCGAGTACTTCTCCGACAGCCGTCGTTTGCTCTCGTACGGTCCCAGCCACGGCACCTCCGAGATGGAGCAGGCCGGTCTGCGGCTCGAGACCGACCCGCGCAAGTACGGGTTCGTACCCAAGTTCATCCAGGGCTTGCCTCGCCAGCCTCGGCGCCAGGGGGCGTTCGCCGAGCTGCTCGCGCGCCTCGCCCCCACCCTGCGCTACGCCCCCGGTGAGCTCCCGGAGGAATGTTTTCGGTCGAACGACGCGGCGCCCGTCGCGTATCACGCGCTCTCCAGCAGCGAGGCCGACGCCGTGATCTTCGCCGCCACCGCCGTGATGCTCGGCCTCTCTCACTCCGTGGTGCTCATCGATCGCCCCGACCTCCACCTCGGCTTCGATCGCCTGGGCGCCTACCTCGACGCGCTCACCACCCTGGGCGCCGACAACCAGCTCATCGTCGCATCGCCCAACGCCGCCATCGGCAGCGCCGTCCACGGCGCGCGCATCATCTCTCTCGGCGGCGCGAGCGCCCGTTCGATCGTGCCGCCTCCACCGTGATGCTGGCGAATCTTGGGTGAGCCCGCCACGGCACGCGTCGGGTAGGATAGCGGGGTGTGGATCGGGTTCTGGGCCAGCCTGCTGTTCGGGTTCCTCGTGGTGGCCGGGATCGCCCGCTGGCTCGGCATCCCGGTGCGCTACCAGCTGAAGAGCGTCTTCATGCTCTCGCTGTTGGTCTCGCTGCCCACGTGCGCGGGCGGAGCGATCTCGAGCCAGCCCGGCTTCCGGCTCGAGAACGCGGCGTTCGTCGGAGCGATCGCCGCGCTGGCGTTCTTCGTCTGGTTCCACCGACAGACCTTCGTCGCGCGCGTCACGAACGATCTGCGCAACCCCGCCCGCCGCGCGCGCGCGATGAGGAGCCTTCGAAACTGGATCGATCGTCGCTTCGCGAGCGGCGAGCTCACGCGATCGCTCGCGGGAGATTTCGTCTCGGTCTCGGCGGCGCTCATCGATATCGACGAAGAGCGCATCGCCGCGGAGTGGCTGTCCAGGCTCGACCCCACGTGGCTCGATCCCGATACCCGCACCCTCGCAGCGAACAACGAGGCGGTCGCGTGGCTGACGTTGGCCGATCTCGACGCGGCGCGGACGGCGATCGCCAAGCGCGCGCCGACGACCGACGGCGTCCTCGACCAAG
Source organism: uncultured Polyangiaceae bacterium (assembly GCA_938004815.1). Classification (GTDB taxonomy): domain Bacteria; phylum Myxococcota_A; class Polyangia; order Polyangiales; family Polyangiaceae; genus Xiheicaenibacterium. The sequence continues at coordinate 2,099 of CALKVR010001204.1, forward strand.
TCGTGCAGACGACCTCGGCGCTCATCCAGGCGCTCGATGGGGATCACGCACGTGCTCTCGCGCGCGTGGACGCGCTCGGGCCCGATGTCCCTCCGGCTCTCGAGGGCTCGGTCGCGGAGGTTCGCGCGACGGCGCTCGCCGGTCTCGGCGAGACCGAACGCGCGCGCGATCTCCTGAGGGCCACCGCCGCCAAAGGTGATCTGCGCGTGATCCGCGCCGTCTTGAAGAAGGGCGGCCCTGCCTCGGCGCTCGCCAAAGCCCTGCTCGACTCGAGGGGAACACCCTATCGATGAGCGAGGGCTGACCACGGCCCTGGCGGGCGGGCGGCATCGCACAGCGGCACGGAAGCTCGTCGGGGTATAGAACGAGGGGATGAGCGGCGCTGCACAGGAGCCGGGGCCGGAGCGACAACTGCGTGACGAGGTCCGCTACCTCGGCGACAGGCTTGGCGACACGCTCCGCGCGAGCGCCGGAGCGTGGCTCTTCGACCTCGTCGAAGAGGTGCGGCGCCTGGCAAAGGGCGCCCGTGGCGGCGTGGACGAGGACGCGGCGCGCCTTCGGGCGCTCTTGTCGGCGCTCGACATCGAGCGCGCGCACCCGCTGTCACGCGCGTTCGCGCACTTCTTGGCGCTGGCCAACGTCGCCGAGAGCCGCCACCGCGCGCGCGCCCAGGTGACGCACGGGACCAGAGAGGCCGACCTACGGGCCGTCCTCGAGCGGGTCGTCGCGAGCGGCGTCGCGCCCGAGCGCCTGTTCGAGCAGGCGTGCCGTCAGCCGATCGAGCTGGTGTTGACCGCGCACCCGACCCAGGCCTCGCGCCGCACCGTCCTCGCCAAGTACGCGCGCATCGCCGAGGCGCTCGCGCGGCGAGCGACCAATGACCCCGAGGTCGAGGCCGCCGTCGACGGCGACGTGCGGCGTGAGATCACGTCGCTCTGGCACACCGACGATCTGCGGCGTCTGCGCCCCACGCCGATCGACGAGGCGCGCACGTGGCTCGCGCTCTTCGAACGAATTTTGTGGGACGCGGTGCCGGCGTTTCTTCGCCGGTGGGACGCCGCGCTCGCCGCGGTGACGGGGCGCTCGCTGCCGATCTCGGTGACGCCGATTCGCTTCGGATCATGGGTGGGCGGCGACCGCGACGGCAACCCGTTCGTCACCGCCGACGTCACGCGTGAGGCGCTGCTGTTGGCCCGGTGGCAGGCCGCCGACCTCTTCGCGCGGGAGCTCGACGCGCTCGGCGGCGAGCTGTCGATCGGGACGGCCACCGACGAGCTCCGAGCGCTGGCGGGCGGTGCGACGGAGCCCTACCGCAAGATCCTGCGCGACCTCGGCGCGCGCGTGCGCGACACCCGGCGCGCCTGCGAGTCGGCGCTCGGCCTGCACGGCGACGCTCGAACGCTGTACGTCGACGCCGAGCATCTGGTGAGCGCCGGCGAGATCGCGAGCGCGCTCGACGCGATCGACGCTTCACTCGTGGCGAGCGGTCTCGAGATCATCGCGCGGGGGCGGCTCCTCGATATCCGGCGGCGCGTCGCGATCTTCGGCGTCACGCTGGCTCCGCTCGACATCAGGCAGCACGCGGGGGTGCACAGCCGCGCGCTCGACGAGCTCACGACCGCGCTCGGCCTCGGCAGCTACGCGGCTTGGGGCGAAGACGAGCGCCTCCGGTTCTTGACCACCGAGCTCGCGTCCAAGCGGCCGCTCTTGCCGAGAGAGCTGCCACCCGGCGACGCGCTGGCGAACGTGGTGTCCACGCTCACGGCCTGCGCCGAGCAGACGGCCGGTACCCTCGGCGCCTACGTCATATCGGGGGCCGCGACCGTGTCGGACATCCTCGCGGTGCACCTGCTTCAGCGCGAGGTGGGCGTGCGCCCGCCGCTGCGTGTGGTTCCTCTGTTCGAGACGCTCGCCGATCTCGAGGCCGCCCCGCGCGTCGTCGGCGCGCTCCTCGATTTGCCGGTCGCTCGCGCGCTCGTGGGCGACGCGCTCGAGGTGATGATCGGGTACAGCGATTCGGCCAAGGACGCGGGCCGCGTGGCGTCGGCGTGGGCCCTCTTCGAGGCGCAAGAGAGCCTCCTCCGCCTGGCCGCCGAGCGCGGCATCAAGCTCACGTTGTTCCACGGTCGCGGCGGCACCATCGGCCGGGGAGGCGGGCCCATCGCGCTGTCGATCCGATCGCAGCCCGCTGGCTCGGTCGCAAACGGGCTCCGCGTCACCGTACAGGGCGAGTCGATCGACGCCGCGTTCGGCCTGCCCGAAATCGCCGAGCACACGTTCGAGCTCTATGTCGGGGCGGTGCTCGAGAGCACGTTGCGACCGCCCCAGCCGCCGCAGGCGTCGTTTCGCGAGGCGATGGCGGCCCTCGCGCGGCGATCGGCCGAGGTGTACCGCGACACCCTCGAGGACCCGCGTTTCTACCCGTACTTCCAGACCGCGACCCCCGAGGGTGAGCTCGGCCTGCTCAACATCGGCAGCCGCCCCGCGAAGCGCTCGGCATCCGGCGGCCTCGGCGCCTTGCGTGCCATCCCCTGGCAGTTCGCGTGGACGCAGAATCGCCTCGTGCTCCCCGCGTGGCTCGGGGCGCACGCCGCGCTCGAGCCCGAGACCGAGAGCGAGGCGCAGACCCTCCGCACGATGATGACAGAATGGCCATTTTTCACGGCCCTCATCGATCTGTTGGAGATGGTCGTGGCGAAGGGCGACCTACCCACCGCCGAGTACTACGACGAGCTCCTGGTGCCCGAGGCGCTGCAGCCTCTCGGCGCCGAGCTGATCTCCCTCTTCGACCGCACGCGCCGCGCCATCCTCGCGCTCCGCGGTGAGAGCGAGCTCCTCGGCCAAAACCCCACCCTCGACTTCAGCATCCGCGTGAGAAACCCCTACCTCTACCCGCTCGGCCTGCTCCAAGCCGAGCTCTTGCGGCGCCTCCGCGCGGCCGGTGACGGCGACAAGGACGAACGCGTGGTGGACGCGCTCCTCATCACCATTCACGGCGTCGCGGCGGGGATGCGCAACACCGGTTGATCGCGGCGCCGCTCATCGCGGCGCGGCGCGCGCGCAGAAGCCCTCGATCGCCGCGGCGGCCGTCACCTCGCTCGTCGGGTCGCACACCAGACCGCGAACCTTCTCCCTCTCCGCGTCGGCGCACGGCAGCGGGAGCGCCCCGACTCGGTACTGCGCCGCGAGCTGCTTCTCCGGACAGTCGGGGTCGGTCGAGCTCAGGAGGCGGCAGACCTGCACGGCGCCCTCGCGCAGCTTGCCGGGGTCGTCGACGCACGCTCCCGGGTAAGGGGCGCGCTGCGAAGGCATCGGCGGTTGCAGGCAAGGGCAAAAGGCCGGCGGCTCGCAGCTCGCGCGGGGCTCGGATGGCACGTCCGCAGGGCCCTCGGGCGCCGAGCAAGCGCTCCCGAGCGACGCGAGCATCGAGGCGACGAGCTGCGCTCGGCGCCGCAGGATCTCGCTCTTGTCGTCGACCACTCGCAGATTGTAGCGCTTGCTTCGTCGGCCGTGAGTCGCCGGCGCTGTAGACTCGTCGTCCGTGCGGTGGGAGACTTCTACCCCGGCCATGGGGAGCGACGCACGCGGGCCCGAGACCGAGCGCGAGGGTCCGGTGGGAGTCCCGCTGCCGCCGTATCGGCCGCCAGGGCGCGGACGTCCGAGGTTGAGCGCGCGGGCGACGCGGTGGACGGCGACCTTCATCGGGGCATCGTTGGTCTCGGCCTTGATCGCCGGCTTGTGGGTTCACCGCGAGCGCCGGGGTCGGCAGCGTGTCCTCGACGTCGTCGCGCTAGATGATGGTCGAGCCGTCGTGATGACCGTGGCGTCATCCGGAGAAGGAGCGATCCAGCTGGTCGACGGCTCTGGGGAGAGCGTATGGACCTCCGCAGCAGTGGTGGACATCCTCCAGCCGCCGCCGCTCTCTATTGCGGACGAGGCAGCTGTCGTAACGCTGGGCGACGAGTCGGCGTACCGGCTCGCCGACGGCCGGGCCTGGGCCGATCTCGCCGACCGCGAGGGCGTGAGCATCGATGCGACCACCGGAGTCGAGCGGTTTCGTGTGCCGTTCGGCGGCGGCACGCGATTCGTTCACGTCGGCGACTCGCTCGTCGTCGAAGAGTCGACACCACGAGCCTCGACCGCGTACGCGCTATCCGACGGGGCGCCGATCGCGCTGGGCGGTCGTGTCTGCCGTGCGGGCGCGCACCTCCTCCGCGTCGACGGCCGCGAAGCCAGCTTGCTCGATCCAGACGACTGGGCCGTGCTGGTAGGCGCGGAGACCCCCCTCGATTTCGATAGTCCGCGTTGCGGAATCTACAAAGACGCCGTCATCGTAGCGGAGACGACTGGCGAGGATCGTAAGCTCGCGGCCCTGGAGACGCAGACGCTCAGCCTCCGTTGGGCACTGAGGTTGGAGTCCCCGCCACCACCGAGTGGATCCTGTCGGCTCGGAATGAGCCTACCGATGGCAGAGGCGCTACCGCGGTACCTGCCCCTCCACGCTGGTGACCGCTTGCTCGTGGTCGATCTCGACAGCGGCGAAGTCGCAGCACGGGCGGCAGCGATCCACGCGGGGCGCCAATGCAGCCCGGGGCTCGTCATCCATGACGGTCGGGCCTACGAAATCGGCGAGAGCCGCATCATCGCTTTCACTCCCGATTCCCTCGGCACGCACCGCTTGGATCTCGCGGAGCAGCTCGAAGCCGCCCCGAGCCTGGCCGGTCGCTACGCTTGGGTGAAGACGAGAGCCGGCGTCGGCCGCCTGCGACTCCCCGACCTCGTGCCCGATGCGGCGTTCGAATGGCTGACAGCCAAACCGTAGGGCAGGCTCCCGCGCGCATGTCGCTCGAGCCCGTCCGAACC
>CALKVR010001205.1 GCA_938004815.1 uncultured Polyangiaceae bacterium
CGCCGCCGCGACCGCGTCGCTTTATCTCGACGGCGAGGCCGCCGATCCGGGCCGGCTCGAGACGATCGAGGAGCGGCTCTACCGGCTCGAGACGCTCTTGCGCCAGCATGGGCCGACCGTCGACGACGTGCTTGAGGCGCGCGCGCGCCTGGCTGCAGAGCTCGGCGAGCTCGAGGGCGCCGAGACCAAGATCGAAGACGAGGAGCGCGCGCTCTCCGAGCGCCTTCCGCCCGCGCAGGCGCGCGCCCTCGCTCTCTCGGCCCGCCGCCGGAGCGCCGCCGAGCGCCTCGGCTCGGCGATCGGGGGTGAGCTCGCCGGCCTCGGCATGGGCGGCGCCCTGGTCGAGGTCGAGCCACTCCCCACCCGTGAAGAGGGCGCGGCGCTCTCGGCGGGCGGCGCGAGGCTCACCGCTTCGGGGATCGATCGGGTCGAGTTCTTGATCGCTCCCAACAAGGGCATCGAGCCCAAGCCGCTCCGCAAGATCGCGTCGGGCGGCGAGCTCTCCCGCGCGCTCCTCGCGCTCAAGCGGGTGCTCGCGGGCAGCGCGCCCGCGCGCCTTTACGTCTTCGACGAGGTCGACACCGGGGTCGGTGGTGCGGTCGCCGAGCGCATCGGCGCCGCCATCGCCGACGTGGCCCGCCATCATCAGGTGCTCTGCATCACGCACCTCGCCCCCATCGCCGCGTTCGCGAGCGCACACTACACCGTCGAAAAGAGCGCCGACGGCGCGATCTCGAAGAGCCACGTCGGCCGCCTGCGCGGCGACGAGCGTGTGCGCGAGATCGCCCGCATGCTCTCGGGCGCCAAGGTGACGACGGCGTCGCTCGCCGCTGCGCGCGAGATGATCGAGTCGTCTCGGCCGTCGCCGGCGCCGCCCCCTAAGGCGCCGCCGTCACCGTCGAAGCGACGCCCGCCGTCGGGAAGACCTCGCTATTCGTGAGCGGCTTGGGCCGGCGCGTGAGCACCTCACAGCCGGTCTTCGTCACGACGATCGTGTGCTCGAACTGCGCCGAGAGCCTGCCGTCGACGGTGACGGCCGTCCACTTGTCGGCGAGCACCTCGACCTCGTAGCTGCCGAGGTTGATCATCGGCTCGATGGTGAAGACCATGCCGGCCTTGAGGCGCATGCGCGACCGAGGCTCGGCCGAGCGGTAGTGGTAGACCTGCGGCGGCTCGTGGAAGATGCGCCCGATGCCGTGACCGACGAATGCGCGGACGACCGAGCAGCCCTGGGCCTCGGCGTAGTCTTGGATCGCGGCGCCGATGTCGTAGAGACGCGCGCCCTCGCGCACGACGCCGATGGCGAGCTCGAGCGACTTGCGCGAGACCTCGGTCACGTGACGCGCCTCGTCGGACACCTTGCCGATGAAGAACGTGGCCGACGTGTCGCCGTAGAACCCCTCGAAGATCGTCGTGACGTCGACGTTGATGATGTCGCCGTCGACGAGCACGCGTGGGCCCGGGATGCCGTGGCACACGACCTCGTTGACCGAGGTGCAAACCGACTTGGGAAAGCCGTGGTAGTTGAGCGGCGCGGGGATGGCGCCGCGGCGGAGCGTGTCGTCGTGGACGAACTTGTTGATGTCGTCGGTCGTGATGCCGGGGCGCAGCATCTCGCCGACCTTGAGCAGGGTGTCGGCGGCCATCTGAGACGCCGTGCGGATGCCGGCGACCTCTTTCACGGTTTTGATGCTGACGTTGGTCACCGCCGCCGGACCTCCTTGATGGCGACCGCCTCTTGAACGGCCTTGCCCACCTCTGCGGAGTCGGGCGCCAAAAAGAAGTGAACCTCGACCTGGTCGTCGGCGCCAGCAAAACGCTTGAGGAACCCGACGAAGGTGCGACCGTGGAGGCCCGTGTCGAGGGCCTTGGCGATGCCGTAGGCCGGGTCGCGAGGCTCGATCGTGACCTCGAAGACCCGCTCTTCGAGCTTGGTCGGGCCGAGCAGCTCGTTCGCGAACTGGAGGCCGAGGTGGTACTTCTGTTCGCCCGCCTTGGTGTCGACGGTGACGGTCTGCACCCGGACGCGGCCCACGATCTCGGCTGACTGGGCCCGGGCCCAGAGGGCCTCGTCGCGCCGGGTGCTGTTCGACGAAGCGACCATCCCCAGGGCGGCCGGGTCGATCTGGTCGTCGAAGAGCTCCTTGTCCTGGCCGGCCCAGTTGGGGAGGCCGAGGCTCCGGGCCGACTGGGGCTCGCCCGTGTCGGCCCCGGCGCAGCCCGAGGCGCCCGCGGCAGTGATGGCCAAAATGCCCTGAAAACCGAGGGCCCAGAGGGATATCCGGCGGTGTGCGGGCAGGCTCATCGAGACGGGTTAGTTGCTACCACACAGGTCATCTATTGTCAGGGGCGGCCTCCTCCGGGATGATCTCGGCCCGCTGGGCGAGAACGGAGAGAAGATCGAGCCCGGCCGACCGTCAGACGGGTACGCGCGCGGCTCGCCCTCGGGCCGCCGCCCGCGCACGCGAAAGAAGAGATTCCGGAGGTTCGGATGAGTGTGAAACGCACGAAGACCCTGGCTGCCCTTCTCGCGATGAGCGTCGGGCTCGCGACGCCGCTCCTCACGACCGAGGCGTTCGCGCAGGGCGCGCCGGCGAAAGGCAAGCCCAAGGACAAAAAGCCGGCCGCCCCCGCCGAGGCCCCGACGATTCCCAAGCCTGTCTCCATCAAGCCCGAGGGGCTGGCCTGGGGCATCGGGTGGCGGAAGCTCGCGGAGGTCTACGACAAGGTCATCGAGGAGGACTACAAGCCCAAGTACCGCAAGGTGCAGCCGGGCCCTGCGACCGAGCGGCTCGACGCCGAGGTCGCCGAGAAGAAGGCGGAGTTTCGCCGGACGCGCACCGAGTTCAACAACACGAGCACCGGCTACGACTCGACGCCGCTCCTCACCGAGTACAGCTACAACAACAAAGAAGCGCTGATGGTCTTCACCCGCGCGGGCAAGACGCGGTACTTCTTTTTCATCGGCGACAAGCTCTGGAAGATCATCGACGTCGAGAAGCTCGGCGAGAAGCAACGCTGGGGCAAGACGTTCGACGAGGGCGTCGCCAAGATCAACAAGGCCTACGGCGTCGACGGTCGCGTCCGCGAGGCCGACGCGGCGAACGGGCGGCCCTTCAAAGAAGCCGACTGGAAAGACGCCGTCGTCCAGGTGCGCGCGATCGACTGGGGCGGCGACCAGTTCGCGATCGGGTTCCAAGAGTCGGCGACCGTCGCCAACCTGCCCAACTTGCGCAAGAACACCAAGAAGGACGCGACCCGCATCGACGACAAGGTCAAAGACGCGGGCAAGAAGCAGCCCGAGCCGCCGAAGGACGACAAGAAGCCGAAGAAGTAGCCAGGCGTCCCCTCCCGCGCTTGGGAGGGGGGTGGGCATCTCCTCGATTCTTGCGAGCGCTCGCGTGCTCGCGCGAACGTGCAAGCCGGCGCTCAGCTGACGAGCGACGCGCCGTCGGGGACGCGGATCCCCGAGGTGACCTCGAGGCGTGCGGTGGGGGCGACCGAGCGGATGGCCGGCTCGATGATCCCCCGCACGACGAGCGGCGCGCCGGGGCAGCCGGCGTACTTGCCGCCGAGGTGGAGCGAGAGGTGGTTCGCCTCGACGGCGACGATGTACACCTCGCCGCCGTCGGCGCGGATGAGCGGCCCCACGACCTCGGTGAGGACCTTCAGCAGCTGATCGATCGAAGCGGCCGACACGCTAGCGCAGAGATCTACTAGAAAACGCTCGCTGCCACCACGATCGCGGCATCGTCGCCGAACGCGGGCAGCCGCCGGGCGGCGATACCGAACTGGCGCTTGTCGATTTCTTGGATGGCCTTGAAGTCGCCGCCGCTCGTCTTCGCGACCACGTCGAGGCCCGCCACCGTCTCGGCGAGCGAGTCGGCGCGGTCGGGATCGGCGTAGGCGTCTTTGCCTTTGACGATGAACACGTAGGCGACGGGGACGTTGTTCTGGCCCTTGGCCTTGGCCGACTCGGTGAGCTTGCTCACGAGCTGCGCCTCGATGCCGCGGACGTAGAGGCGCATCGACCAGCCCGTCACCAGGACACCCTTGGCGCCGCCGTCACCGTTCACGCCGTGCGCCACGACCCAAGCGATGTCCTTGCCCTTCTTGACGCCGCGGATGGCCTCCATCTCGCCGAACGCCTCGACCATGCCGGCGGCCGGGTCCTTGGCCTTTTCCAGGGCGGGGAACGCGGTGAAGACGTTCTGCTCGACCAGGCGATCGGGATCGGTCTCGTTGCGCAGGACGACGCCCGCGTCGTTGGCGAACGCGAAGAACGTCACCTTCGCGAAGGCCAGATCGTCGACGGCCCCGCGCGAGTCTTTGATCGCCTTCTGGAGCTCCATCCGGTTGCCCGTCGGATCGGCGGGGAGCTTCTTGGCGAGCACCTTGACGCCGTCGGGCACGCCCTTCTTCACCTGGCTCGTGTCGCGATCGACCAGCGGCACGACGATGTCGAGGCTCTCGACCGCGGCGGCCTCCGACTTCTTGCCGCTGTCGTCGCACCCGATCGCGGCCTGAAGGGCCACGAGCCCGAACGAACCGAGGACGAAAGAACGACGCCGCATCAGAGTGCCTCCGGAGCTATGAAAACGATCTCGACGCGCGTGTTCCGCGCATTTTTCCCGGTCGCGGCCGGCAGCGCGTCGGCCGCGAACACGGTGAGCCGCCGGGCCTCGGGGACGGAGCCGAAGCGCGACGCGACCTTGGCCGCGCGGGCCTCCCACTTCGCCTTGTCGGCGGCGCTCACCGGCTTGTCGGTGTGGACCACCACCGCGACGGCGAACCGCGCGTGAGCCGCTGCCACGCGGTCGAGCTGTTCGAGGAGGCTCTTCGCGCGCGCGCCCACGTCGTCACCCTCGAAGACGTCACGCAGCACGACGACCACCCCGCGCTCGTCGCGCGACGGCGAAAAGCCGGCCTTTTGGCCCATCGCGCCGAGCTCGGAGAGGAGGCTGTCGGCCGAGCTCGCGGCGGTGCCGCCCGACGCGGCCGCGGCCGACTGCCGGCGTGTGCGCGTGAGGACCGACAGGCAGTTGGCTCGCGCGCGCGTCGCGAGATCGATGGGCGTCGCCTTGGCGCCGGGCTTTTCGCCCGGCGCGCCGAGCGCGGCGTCGAGCTCCGAGAGCCGCTGCTCGGCCTCGGCCAGATCCCGCGACAGGACGGGGCCGCTCGACGGGTCCTCGGGCGTCTTGTCGGAGGCGGGCGGCGCAGGCTTTGCGGAGCCGGCGCCGAGCAGGCGCGCGGCGCCGCAGAGGAGCCGCCCCTGGACGAGCAAGCCGCGCGCGGCTTCACGGCGCGCGGCTTCGCGCTCGGGGCTCGCGGGGCGCGACGTGCCGGGCGGCTCGGCCCCCTGAGCGACGCGGAGCCGCAGCTCGAGCGCCTCGACGTCGGCGCTGGCGATCTTGAGCGCCGCGTCGACGACGGCGAGCTCGGCTGCCAGCTTCTCGCTCTCGGCCGACGCGGTCTCGCTGCGCCGCGCCGCCTTGACCGTGCGAGCGAGCGCCGCCCCCTCTTGGTAGGTCGCGAGCGCCTCTTCGGCCAGGAACTGGGCGCGTGCCGGCGGGCCCTCGTCGAGCGCGGCGTGCGCTTCGAGCCGCCGCCGCTCGGCCAGCGCCCAGACCTGCGCGGCGTGCGTCTTGGCCTCGAGCGCGGCCGGTGAACGGCTGGCCGCGTCGGCGTCGTCGACGGCGCGCGGCGTCGGCACGGGGGCGCAGCCCGCCGCGACGACGAACGCGACCGCGAACAGGAGCGAGCGCTTCACGGTCGCTTCTCCTGTTTCTTGGGCGGCGACTTCTCCAGGCGTTTCTTCTCGCCCTCGACCGAGGCGCCGCTCGCCTGCTTGGCCGCCAGCTCGGCCCGCGCGATCTCCGTCGTGAGCTGACCCTTGCGGCTCTCGGTCTCGGTGAGCAGAGCCTTGGCTCGCTCGACCTTGTCGCGCAGGTCTTTCACTTTGGCCTGGGCCGCGTCGGCGCGCTTCTCGGTCTCGGTGGCGCGAACGATCGCGGTCGCGGCCTTGGCCCACGCGAGCGAGACGCGCGAGAGGATGCGCGCGCCGTCGGCGTCGCCGGCCAAGCTGGCGCCGTGGGCGCGCCCGAGCGCCCTCTTCGCGGTGGCGAGCGCGTCGCCGATCGCTCGTTTCAGCCCGGCGTGGCCCGCCTCGACCCGTACGCGCTATGCGGAGGCCGAAGTCGCCGAGTCGCCGCGCCGCGCGCGCGAACTGCGCCCGCTGCCGGCGCGCGCGCCCGAGGCCAAGCACAGCTTCACCTCGCTGAGCCGCGCCGGCCGCGCGCAGAGCGAGACCCTGCTGGATGCGGAAGCGCCGGCGCAGGACGAGTCGCTGGTTCCGGCTGTCGACGAGTCCCGGTATCACGCGGCCACGAGCCTTTCGAGCGTCCGCAACCCGATTGGACAGGCGGGCGATTCTCCGGACGCCGCGAACCGTCATGCCCGCGAAGGCGGGCATCCAGCGAAGCCAAGACAGGGGCAAGACACTCTGGGCCCCCGCCTGCGCGGGGGCGACGAGGGCGAGGGGGCGAACGTTCCCGGGCTTGAGCGCGCCGCCGTCCTGCGCGGCGGCGAGGGGGACGCTGAGGCAGAGCGGGAGCGCCGTGCCCGCGAAGGCGGGGATCAAGAGTTCGCGCCATCGGATCAAGTGAGGTTCGGCAGCAACTCGACACCTGCAGATGGCCCAGGTGAGGGCGACCGCACTCGCCATCCGAAAACGGGGCCCCTCGGCAACAACGATCAGCTTGAAGCGCCGCACCCCGAGCTACTGGCCCTCGCCGGGCTGCGCGGCGCCGGCTTCGGCAACGCCCTGCACAGCCTGCTGGAGCTGCGCGCGATCGGCACGCCGCTGGTGCAGCAGCTGGAGCATGTGCAGGCCACGCTGGCCGGCGCGGGCCTGCGCACGCGCGACTTCGAGCCGCTGGTGCTGGCGCGCTTCAGTGCACG
>CALKVR010001206.1 GCA_938004815.1 uncultured Polyangiaceae bacterium
TGGCGACGTGGGTGCGCCTCCGCGCGATCGATCGGTTCATCGGGCTCAGGGTCCACGAGAACGACGAGCGCGAGGGCCTCGACACCTCGCTCCACGGCGAAGAAGGCTACGCCGGGTAGGACGCCGTCGATCCAGGCGCGGTCCGTACACCGTGCGACCGATTTCGGGCCCGGACTTCGAAGTTCGGGCTCGCCGCGCTACCATGGACGTCATGCGTGCTTCGCTTCTGGTCGTAGGCTTCGCGTGTCTCTTCGGCATCGCCGGGGCGTGCGCCAAGGGCGACGCGCTCGACTCGTTCGAAGAGGACGGCGACGGTGGGTCGGGCGGCCGCAACACGGCCTCGAAGTCGAGCGCGAGCGGTCTCAACGGGCCCGGGCCCGCGCAGAGCAGCTCGAGCTCGGGGTCCAATGGCCCGAGCTCGACGACCAACGCGACGTCCTCGGTGGTGAGCTCGACCAACAACAGTACGGTGGCGTCATCGTCATCGGGCGGTATCGACTGCGACCCCGAGAACCCCGGCCCTGGCTGCGGCGCCGCCCAGCACTGCGTGCCGCAGATGTCCGGCGACCCGACGTGCGAGGCCGCGGGCGCGGGCACCGACTACCAGCTCTGCCCCAACGGGCGCAGCCAGTGTGCGCCCATCTACGAGTGCGTCTTCGACGGCTCCGATCAGTGCTGCATGCGCTGGTGCCAGGTCGCGCTCGACAACTGCGGCGGCGTCGAGACGTGCACGAGCTTCCAGACCCCGGTCCACATCGACGGCGTCGAGTACGGGGTCTGCTGGGACGGCCTGCCCTGCGTGATTTGAAAGGGCTCGGCGGGCTCAGTCCAGCACGGCCGTCGCCTCGATCTCGACGAGCGCATCGCGCTCGACGAGGCCGGCGACGCCGACGAGCGCCATGGCGGGGAACACCTTGCCGATGCGCCGTCGCCAAACCTCGCCGATCGCTTTGAGCGAGCTGCGGTATGCGTCGAGGTCGGTCACGTACACGGTGAGACGCGCGATGCTGGCGCTGGTGCCGCCGGCAGACTCGACGATGGTGAGCACGTTGGCGAGGGCCTGATCGAACTGGCCGACGAGGTCTTTTTTCTCGAAGACGCCCAAGGGCGTCCAACCGATCTGGCCGGCGACGAAGAGGATTCGCCCCGTTCCAACGATGCCGTTCGAGTAGCCACGCGGCCTCGGCCAACCCTCTGGGTGGAGAGATTCGATCGTCATGCCATCACCTGGCCCCCGTCGAGGGGGATTGCTTGCCCGTTTACACCGCGCGCGGCGTCGCCCGCGAGCGCGAGGACGAGGTGCGCGACCTCGCCCGCTTCCATCAGCCTGTTCTGCGGCGACATGGCGGCGAGCGCCGCTTCGGCGTCGGCCTCGCTGCGCTTCGTCTTTTGCGCGATGCGGCTCGCAGCCTCCATCGCCATGTCGGTCTTCACCCACCCGGGGCATACCGCGTTCACGGTGACACCGGTGCGTGCGAGCTCGACCGCCATCGCGCGCGTGAGCCCGACGAGCGCGTGCTTCGAGGCGCAGTACGCGCTCGTGTACGCGTAGCCGGTGCGCCCCGCGTTGGACGCGACGTTCACGACGCGACCCCAGCCGTTCTTCACCATGGCCGGGACGAGCGCGCGACAGAGCAAGAACGGCACCGTGGCGTTGAGCTCGAGCTGCCGGTCCCAGCTTTCGTCGCTCGTCCGATCGACGGGGGCGCTCTCGGCGATGCCGGCGTTGTTCACCAGCACGTCGACACGCCCGACGTCGCGCGCGACGGACGCGAGGAGATCGGCTACGCCGGCGCGTGTCGATAGATCCGCGACGATCGCGACGCCGCCGAGCGCGGACGCCACCTCGCCGATCTCGCCTTCGCGTCGCCCGGTGACGATCACCCGCGCGCCCGCGCCGCCCAAGGCCTCTGCGATCGCTCGGCCGATCCCGCGCCCGCCGCCCGTCACCAGAGCCGTCCTCCCGGAAAGCATCACGGCCGGGTTATAGCAGCTCCCCCCTCGCCTTAGGTGAGGGCGCCCGGGGGGTGAAAGCGCGCGATCACGGTGCCGTCGGCTCGCACTTCTGTAACCGCCCGGTTGACACCCTGCACGGCGACCGTGTCCACCGGCGGTTGACACCGTCACCTCGGCGAGTCCCTCGATCGCCTACCTTTCGGGACGATCGCGGCTTGGCGTTACCCTTGCTTTACGGCGAGACGTGCGAACGCTTGCCTTCCCCCGGTCGTGCGCATGGCTCGCTCTCGTGCCCGTCGCCGCTGCTGCTCTCGCGAGCTGCACGGGCGACATCGGCGGCGAGGAGGAGCCGGTGGTGCCCGGTCCGCCCGAGGTGACGCCCAAGGACGTCCCGGCCGCGCCCGAGGCCGTCAGCAGCACCGTCACGTGCTCCGCGCTTCGGCCCGGAGAGACGCTCCTGTCGGTCTCGCCCGAGGGGCAGGCCTGGCTCGTCGTCGCGGGCTCGCCGAGCTCGATTCGCGTGGTCGACGCCTTCGGCGCGCAGATCGCCGAGTCGATCACCGAGGTCGACATCGCCGGCATCGCCGGGGCACAAGCCTGGTCGGGGTCCGACGCGGCGGTGCTGGCCGAGCAGAGCCTCTGGCGCCTCGAAGATCTCGCGCGCATCGAGCTCACGCCTCCGAGCGGCTTCGCTACCCCCGCCGCGATGTGCGGTGATCCGGGCGCGAACGGCGTGCTCGTCTCGGGCGGTAAGGTGTTCGAGCGGCGCGGCGTCGAGTGGTGGGGTTGGGACCCCGGCGTGGAGGGCGAAGGCGCGCCGAGCAACGTCGTCCGATACGACGGCGAGTGCCAGGGCACCGACGACCTGATGTGGCTCACGTCTGCGGATGGCACGCTCTACCGCGTCGAGCCGGCGCAGTTCTCCCGCCCCGTCCGCTTCGACGGTATGGTCGACGCCGCGGCGACGCAGGGGATGATCGCGGTGCTCGACGCCGAGATGCTCTGGGTGGGCCCGGACGCGTGGCAGTCGTGGGTGTTCCCCGGCGCGGTGCCGACGGCTCTCGCTGCGTCGAGCGGCAAGCTCTGGATGCTCTCCGGCTCGCAGCTCCTCCGCTTCGACGGCGAGACCTGGGTCGAGGTCAGCCAGGGCCTCACCGAGCCTGCCGAAGCGATGGGCGCGCACGCAGGCGGCGTGTGGCTCGCCGGCACGAGCCAGATCTGTCACCAGGCGGTTGGAACCGGCCTCCGGGTCGAGGGCGTGCGGCCCTTCAGCCGCAGCATCGAGCTCGAGTACCTCATCCAGGTCCAGGCGAGCGACGGCAGCGCCGATCTGACGGCCGACGTCGATGGCGTGCCGGTGCCGCTCGCGTTCGACGCGGTCGCGAACGCGTACACGGGCAACGCGCGCCTCGAGGCGATCGGCTGGCACACGCTCACGCTGAGCGCGGGCGGCGGCGCGATCCAGCGCACGATCCCGATCAAGCGACAGCCCGAGGTGACGCGCAGCTGGGCCACGGATGTCTCGCCCATCTACCAGGCGAGCTGCGCGAGCGCCGAGTGCCACCGTCCGGGGTCGACCGACCCGCCCGACCTCGGCACCTACGAAGCATGGAAAGAGCGCTCGCACGCGGTGCGAACGCGCGTGGTCGACGGCCGCACGATGCCGCCGGCCGCGAGCATCGGCCCGGAGTGGGGCGTCGACGACATCGAAGTCATCCAGGAATGGCTTGAAGGAGGAATGCTGCCGTGAGCTACCGACGAACGACCTTCTGCGCTGCCGTCCTGTGCGCCCTCTCCATCGCTGCCGGCTGCGGCGACGACACCGAGACCCAAGACGTCACCGAGCAACCCTCGCCGACCGAGCCGACGCCGGCCGCCTGGGACCCGAGCGGCCAGACGGGCGAGTGCAACGTCGACGCGCTCCTCGGGCCCGGCGCCTACGGCGCCAAGGTCAAGGCGATGCTGACCGGCCTGCCCCTCGAGGACAGCGAGCTCGTCGAGCTGACCAGCGACCCGACCGCGCTCAAGTCGATGATCGAGGGCTGGCTGGCGCTCCCGGAGGCGACCCCCGTGCTGGAGCGGTTCTTCATGACCGCGTTCCAGCAGACGAGCGGCGACAACGCCTCGCTGTTCTACCTGCTCGGCCGCGGCGCCACCGGCGTCGGCTTCTACAACAACCCGCGCAGCCCCAACGCCGACGAGATGCTCAACGCGAATTTCTCGGAGAGCTTCGCGCGCACGGTCGTGCAGATGATCGACGAGGGCCGGCCCTTCAGCGACGTCCTCACGACCGACGAGTTCATGATGACGACCGCGATGATGGCGTTCCTCGCGTTCAGCGACGACGAGCTCATCGACGATGAAGAGAAGCACACCGTCCGCACCACGGCCGGCCACTTCGACGAGATCACCCTGGTGCGCGACGAGGCCGACGCGCCGCCGCTCGCGCAAGCGCTCGACCCGAGCCACGCCAACTTCGGCAAGTTCTGGCACGGCGCCCTCGCCGGTCTGCCCGCGGCCTGCAACGTCGCGGCGTCCCAGACCATCGACACCACCCAGAACGTGAACGGTCAGTGGCGGCTCGGCGGTGGTATCTCGCCGTCGTTCTGGGTCTTCTCGGCCGTCGTCCTCGGCCGGCACCAGGGTGTGCTCCGGCACAACCAGACCAACTGCAACAGCGGCGCGTCCAACAAGACGCCGCTCCTCGCGCGCGGCGACTTCAGCGATTGGCGCAAGGTCAAGGTGCGCCGCCCCGCCGGCGACGAGACGCCGACGATCTTCTACGACATCGAGAACATCCGGACGCTGAACGAGATGGCGCTCCACACCGAGCGCGTCGGCTTTCACACCACGCCCGGGTTCTTCTCGACCTGGATGAACAACGAGGACAACGCCGCTCGCGTGACCATCAACCAGACGCTGATCGTCGCGCTCGGCAAGAGCTTCGAGGGCGTGGCCGTCACCGACTTCAGCCCGCCCAACATCGACGCCGAGCACGCTTCGGACTCGGAGTGCTACAGCTGCCACCAGACGCTCGACCCGATGCGTGACTACTTCCGCGCCTCGTACTCGAACTTCTACGGACAGCAGACGGATCCCGAGCGCACCGGCCTGCAGGCCGACTTCGTCTTCGGCGGGGTGCAAGAGGCCGGCAACGGCGTGCGCGAGCTCGGCGCGACGCTCGCGTCGCACCCCGCGTTCCCCTACGCCTGGGCCCACAAGCTCTGCTACTGGGCGAACGCCTCGGCGTGCCCCGAGGGCGCCGAGCTCGATCGCGTGGTCGCGGCGTACAAGGACAGCGGGCTCGACTTCCGGTCGCTCGTGGCCGAGCTCTTCGCGTCGCCGATCATCACCGGGAGCGAGTGCGTGGCCGGGGTCGACTCGGGCACGAGCGCCGTCATCTCCCGCCGCTCGACGTTCTGCAACGAGCTCTCGACCCGCGTCGGGGTCGACGACATCTGCGGCGTCCGCACCCACTTCCGCGACGCGACCACGCTCCAGAACAAGGTGCGTGACGCCGTCGCTTCGGTCCCCGACGACGCGTTCAGCCGCGCGGTCGTCGAGCCCGTGGTCATCGCCGAGACCAGCATGTTCTCGCGCGCCAACCTCGAGGCCGCGTGCACCCAGGCCGCGCTCAACGGCTACGCCGAGATGTACGCCGACGCGTCGGCCGACGACGCGACCCTCGCGATGGTCACGTCGGTGATGGCGCTGCCCGCGTCGGACCCGCGCCACGGCGCCGCTCTCGAGATCCTCCGCGCCCACGTCGCGGACGCCATCGAGGCCGGTAAGACGGAGCAAGAGGCCCTTCAATCCGCGTTCGTCGTGGCGTGCATGTCGCCGGGCATCGCGGGCATCGGTTTCTGAGGAGAGGAACAGGACCATGAACCGCAAGAACAGCTCCAAGCACCTCGGACGTCGCGGCCTCCTCGGCGCCTTCGCCACCTTCGGCGGCGGCCTCATCCTCCGGTCGCTCGCCACCGGCATCCCGGCGAAGATCCTCCTCGATCCGCTCTCGGCCTCGGCCGACGAGCTGCCGATCGGCAAGACTCTCATCCTCTCGAGCTCGAGCCAGGGTGACCCATTCAACGCCAACGTGCCGGGCACCTACGACTTCCCGTCGAACCAGATCTACCACTCGGCCGACCCGGCCATGGCGAAGACGGCGCTCACGCTGGCGGGCACCCAGAGCTTCGCGGCCAAGCCGTGGGCGAACCTCAAGCAGTCGATCCTCGATCGCACCGCGTTCTTCCACCACGCGACGTACACGCCGGTCCACGGCGAGCTCAACCGCGTGCAAAAGATCATGAACACGACCGAGAAGAACGACATGCTCATCTCGCTCATCGCGCGCGAGCTCGCCCCGTCGCTAGGCTCGGTCCAATCCGACCCCGTCAGCCTCGGCGCCTCCGGCGGCGAGCTGCTCAGCTCGGGCGGGCGCATCCTCGGCAACGTCGCCCCGATGTCGGTCCGTCAGGCGCTCGGCGGCGTCGAGGGCCCGCTCAAGGACCTCACCGAGATGCGGGACGAGTCGATCGACCAGATCTACGCGCTCTACAAGGAGCGCGGCACCCCGAGCCAGAAGACGCTCCTCGATGCGTGGGCTCGTTCACGCGACGAGGTCCGCGGCATCAGCCAAGACTTGGTGAGCCGGCTCGACGCCATCGACGGCAATGACCAGCTGAACCAGGTGCGGACGGCGTCGATCCTCGCGGCGATGAACATCGCCCCCGTCATCACGATCCACCTCGACTTCGGGCGCGACAACCACAACGACAGCGACTTCGAGACCGAGGCCGCCAGCCACCTCGAGTCGATCCCGATGCTCGAGATGCTGATGGACGAGCTCGATCAGATGAAGGCCGACGGCGTGCTGAAGCAAGACGTGCTCGTGGGCAGCCTGAACGTCTTCGGGCGGACGCTGAAGAAAAAGGGCATGGGCGGCCGCGACCACAACTCGGGCCACCACGTGATGATGCTGATGGGCAACGGCATCAAGGGCGG
>CALKVR010001207.1 GCA_938004815.1 uncultured Polyangiaceae bacterium
CGATGGTCCGCATCTCATGAGTGCCTTGGCGGTCTCGAGCATGTAGTCCCGGAACCGCTCGTCGTACGGCGCGTCGAACGGCAGCGTTTCCTTCGTCAACCGGGTGAAGGAGCGGCCGTCGACACGAGCCACGATGAAGAGTCCGGGAAGCACGACGTTGGCGTTCGCTTTCTCGTAGCGACGCATCTGCTTGCCGAGTTGGTCGAGTTTCATGACTTCCACGGCTCCTGCCTGAACCCACCATCTGTGAGCTGAACAAGCCAAAGGGCGTCGAAGCCTTCACTCGGCTGCGGGAGCTCGAGCCGAGATCGACACGAGCGAATCGCGACGTCGGGCACGCGAGCATCACCCGCGCGAAGCGCGTTCCGTGCAAGACACTCCGGAACGGACCCCGCGAAGTAGTATCCGGCTATTTCGAAACCGGCTGCCTTGGCTGGGAGCAAGTACCGCCTGCGGTCGACCCGCGTCGGGTTGGTGTTGTCGACGACGAAGGGTTGTCCCGTCGCCAAGGATAGCTCGAGCCAACGACGCTCTCGGTTGCGCGTGCGCAGCACATCTAAGCTGATGAGCACACGACTCCGAAAGAACTGCTCTTTGAAGAAGGATGACTTCCCGCTCGCCGGAAGCCCGATGAAGATTGCGCCTCTCATGCTCGCACCTCGTGAAAGGCCACGGGACACCGACGAACGAGACGCAAGACGCCAACGGCCGCCGATACTCCCGCGGCGGCCTAGCAACGACTCGACTACCGCTACTGTTGCGTCCGGTGCTGATGCCGGGCGCTGCGGTTGCCTTGGTCGTTGCGCAACACAGGTCCGCCCAGACAACGACGCCGGGCCGTGGTTCGGCTTACGGAGCTGCTGTTCGGCGGAAACTGCGTAGACATGAGAGATGCCGACGTGCCCGAGCCGAGTTCCTGACATTCAGAAATTCTTTCGCCCGCGCCCACCGGAGCGGCGGCGTGGTGACGTTGCGAGGTCTCCGCGGTGTCGCGAAGCTGAGTGCCGTCACGCTCGTCACCGAGATCGGGAGCTTCAGCTGCTTCGGGCATGCAGCCCAGGGGCATGAGCTACACGGGCGTGGTTCCGTCGGAGCACTCGAGCGGGAGGAAGAACAAGCGAGGCGCGATCACGAAGACGGGCAACTCCCACATCCGGCGCGTGCTCGTGGAGTCGGCCTGGCACTGCCGCCACCGTCCGCGGCTTGCGGTTCGAGCACGCATCTCTGGTAGCAGCTCGGCGTCTTCAAGTCGGCCGAACTGTGCCGCGACGAAGGCAAGCGTAAACCTCCCCACGCGGATCGCGCAGCTGTGTCTCGATGGAGCGGAGGAATGCGTTCGGCTCCTCGTGAAAGTGCAGCTCAGTCCAATCTGATCCGTACCAAAGCCAGATCTGGTCGCAGAACCGCACAGCCTGCTGAAGGAAATTCAACAAGTCGGCTTCGGCCTCTTGCGGCGTTCCGGATGTGGAGGTCAATGCCTCGATAAAGCCCTCTGCAAATCGAGGTGATATCGGTACCCAGGCGTGACTCGGCACACCGAGTTGACGCGCTGCGACCTGGAAGAACTCATTCAGTTCCGCGACGGGCCGCGCCAAGGCGCCAAAGGTCGACAAGAACTCGGCGGAGCCATCAAAGATCGCAAACTGGGTCAAGGAAAGATCCCGCCTTCTCGGTACGGCCAGTCACAATAGAACGACCGGCTCGCGTTCACCAGGTCGCGGGTTACGCCAAGTGTGACGCCGGAGCGGAGCCGCATGGGGAGGCGAGCCGGACGATACGATCGGAGCCCGCCGCGGCGTTGCCCTTGGCGGCCAGGCCGAGGTCGACCACGAGCGTCAGCGCCGCGAGCCCCACGGCGGCGGCGGGGCCGTCTGGTCTTCGGGTTCCACATCGCTCCGGAGGTAGCAACCTGCCACTTTCGGGTCGGACCAGAGCGCGACCAGCGCGCACCGGCCCATTCATCCGGTGCCAGGGTCATGGCGCGCGCCCAACGTACAAGCGTGAAGGTGCTCGTCGGCTTCAACGCCCAGTTGCTCGGCGTCAACAGGATGTCCATCTCGATGTACACTTGTTTCGTGCCCAAGAGCTACACGGTGGCAGGAGCGAGAGCCAAGCTCGCGGCGATCGTCGATGAGGTCGAGTCCGGTAAGGACGTCGAGCTCACGCGCCGCGGCAAGAAGGTTGCGGTGGTGATGTCGGCCGCAAGGTACGCGCGGCTGCGTGGCGATCGAGTCGCGTTCATGACGGCTTACGAGACGTTCCGGGCCGACCACGATCTCGAGGCGGTGGGGCTGGATCCGTCCTGGGCGCGCGAGCTCCGTGATCGCGACCCGTGGCGCGGTGTCAAACTTTGACCCGGTTCTTGCTCGACACGAGCACAGTGTCCGGCGCGATCTGGAAGCAGCCAGACCCGGGCGTGCGGACGAACGCGCCCGCCGAGTGGCACGGCGAGGAGAGAGCGCGTCTGGAGCGCGGCGGGCGGGCCGCCCCCTTCGTGGATGGGCAGATGATCGCGGCAATCGCGGTGACATCTGGCATTCCCCTGGTGACCGCGAACCCGACCGACTTCAAGTCTTTCAAGGGGCTTCTCGTACTCAATTGGACCAGCGCGCTATAGGAGCCGGCCAGTCACACACCTGCTAGGCGCATGTCGAATCTTCCACGCAGCATCTGGCCCGTCGTGATGGCCTGCGTTCCGCTCGCCTGTGAAGCAGGCGTGCCCGAGACGCCTCGTGTGGCTGCGCTAACGTCGGGCCCGACCGCGACGGCAGCAGCGAAGGCGACCGCGTCGTCACCGGCCGCGCCGCAGTTGCCCACCGTGCTCTGGATGCGCGGTCCGGAGAGCGGGCCGCTCGCGCCGGACTTCGCTTCGAGACCGCGCGATCCGATGGCGGCGAAGCGCTCGGCCGACGGGATGCTCGAGGGTCGTGTGTTGATTTCGACCGATGACACCCCGGCGGCGGAGCTGATCGATCTCCGGCTCTCGACCGACGCGACGAAGCTGGTCGTACGCGGAGCCGACCGCGTCGGGTTCGCCGGGCCGCTTTTCTGGGCGCACGGCGGCCTCGGTGCCGTCGTGCATGACACCGCGACGAACACGACGCGCACGGTGCCCATGGCAAACCCGCCGGTCTCGAGCCCCGACGGAGCGCACCTCGCATTCCAAGCGGCCAGTGCGGTGTTTCTCCTGAAGACCAGCCAGCCGCAGGACGAAAAGCAGATCTACCGCGGCGATCTCGGGAGCCAGACCACGTCGCTCCAGTTCGCCGGCGACGGCGCGGTGATCGTCCCTGCGAACCCGGCGATGCTGGTGCCGATCGACGGGCGCACCCCGATCACGCTTCCGCCTGACGTGACGATGGCCGAGGCGTCTCACCGCGGCAAGCTCGTGGCTACGATCAGCGCGACCGAAGCCGGCAACGTGGTCTCGCTCGTCGCCGCGAGCGATGGCCGGGTGATCGGGCGGCGCGCGCTGGGGCACGGCAACTTGCCGCAGCTCGCGTGGAGCCCGGACGAGGCCCACCTCGTCGCGGCCGCTGCCCCACAGAATATTTGGCTCATCCGAGCGGCCGACGGGGCGTCGACCAACGTGGCTCAGCTCGAGGACGCGATGCTGCTCTCCGCGCTCGCCGTCACCTCCAACCTCGAAATCTGCGTCTGGACCCGATCCATGACGAGGACCTCGTGCGAAGGGTGGGCGGTCTATTCGATCCGTGACCGCAAAGCGCTCAAAGACGATGATCGGGTCTGCCTCAGGTCGCGCGAGGCCACCGCGCTCGTCTCCGTCGATCGCTCGCGATACCTCCCCCTGATGGGCGACGGCACCGGCCTCGCCAACTGCCATTGGGTGCTGAGCCACGACGGCACGCGCCACGCTGGCATCGTCAGCGTCCCGGGCGGTGCGATCCACGCCCTGATCGTCGATGTCGCCACACGCAAGGTCGTGCACAGCGAGCGGATCGACGCCACAGGCGCGGTCGATCTCGCCTTCCTCAGTCCCGCGCGGCTCGAGATCACCTCGACGTCGCCCCCCGGACAAGAGACTCGCCGATGGGTCGAGCTCCCGGCGGCGCCCGCGCGCAAGCCGTGAGCTCGAGTTTTCGGACGGGTATAGTAGCCACCCCACGTCCGAGCCAACGGAGCCCGCATGCTCGCCGCGCTCTCGATCGCCACGCTGCTCGCCTACACGCTGATCATGAGTCAGCCGCTGTTCTTCGCGTTCGCGCTGGGCCGCGCCTCCCTCGCGCTCTCGGGCCCTGCGTATGCCGAGCTGCGACAGCGTATCAACGGCGCGATCACCAAGCCGCTCGTCGTCGTGTACGCGATCACGTTCGTTGCCTGCGTCACCATCACGGCCCTCGCCGCAAACGCGGGTGCGACGACGACGGCCGCGGGCGTGGGGCTCGCCGCGTTGACGCTCGTGGTCGACCTCGGCCTGGCCGCCAAGGGCAACGTCCCCCTGAACACGACGATGAACCATTGGGACCCGACCGCACTCCCGCCTGACTGGGCGACGAAGCGCGCGGCCTGGCACCGTGTGTTCGCGGTGAGACAGATCGTGCTCTGCATCGGCTATGTGGCGTTCGTCACCGGCGCGTTCGGCTGAGCGAGGAGCCGATCTGGGAGGCGAGGTTCGCCAACCAGAGCTACGGCTTTCGCCCTGGGCGTTCGTGCAAGGCCGCGCTCCGGCGCGTGTAGGCCACCGGGAGGAAGAGCAGCGACGCGCCTCGGCGACTTCGGGCGCCGCGGCGCTTCCGGCACAAGCATGAGAGGGCAGTCAGATCGTGAAGGGCGTCTGCTAGCGTCGCAAGCCTAATGCGAGGCTCAGGGACCCTGGAAGCCGCGAACGCACTGCTAGGCTCTGGTAGTCTCGCAGGCATCCGCCTGGCGAGCTGGACCGGAAGCGAGAAAATCGCGCGCTTCGAGGTCTTCCATGTCGAGTGGGACGGTGTCGTTTTTGGTGAACTGGTGTTCCATGGGGTGGCCTATGTCCAGGCCCCAGCTCGAACTTCCTGGGGCTACAGCATCCGGATTGCGCCGCATGCCGACCTAGCGTTGCGGGTAGACGTCGACACGGGCGAGGTGGTCTACGAGCTGTATACCGCCGACGCGGCCGAGCCGAGTGCGTTCGTAGTTGCGCACGCCCTTGAAGTACGTGTTGCCACTCGAGAGCGATGAGGATCGAGCAGCAGCGTGTCCCGCGACGGCAGTGAGACCACGGAACCGTCGCGCGCTCCATCCGCCCCATGAAGATGACGGTTCTGTGAACTGGCCAACGTACTGCCGTTCAGCTGCGGCGCGATGCGCCGTCAGCTGCAACGGCGGGTTGGTCAGCGCCCTTCTGGGCGACGATTTCGGCAGCTCGCTTTGTTGCGGCCGCGCGAAGACTCTCGGTGAAGGCCTCCGTCCGAACCGTGTCGTTGTCGAGCGAGCCCGCGGTTAGGGTCTCTACGAGCCGAACGGCCTCCTGAAACAGTGCCTCAGACGCATCCGTGTCCCACATCTTGTCGGCGATTGCGTCTGCGTATCGGGCAACTTCGTGAGAATTCGGTCGCGCCGGTCGCGCCGCGTTCGCGAGCAGGCGTGCAGCCATCAGGATCTGGTAACGCGCAGCCTTGAACCGAGCGTCGATCGCCCCACTTCGGAAGAGAAACTCAAGCCGGTAGAGGGCGGACGCGGCGAGGTAGTATGGCTCCAGGCGATGCTCGCGGCCGAATATGTCGGTTCCAACTCTCTCGAGCAACCTCCTGTAGCTTCGCGTGGTCCTGTGTGGCTCTTCGAGGAACATTGACGAATATGCTCGAATCAAACTTGTTGGAGTGACGATTCGTGTCTTCTCGACGCTGCTGGCTCCGTACTGCCGAGATCGGCGTTCATAGTAAAGCCGTTTCGGCGCATCAAAGGACACAAAGTACGATTCCAACTTCTTTTGGAAGTCTGAGAGCGCGAATAGCTGCTCTTCCTTGACTTCCGTCTGTCGGTTCGTCGCCTTTACCACGGCCGCAACGACTTCTTCGTCGGTTGTTGCGATGAGGCGCACTGGTACAAACACGGAGTCATCGAGCAAGGCGCGCTGCTCAAACAGCACGTGACTTGTCTGGCAGCCATTCACCACCTGATAGTCCTCGATCAGAAAGCGATTGGCGGTCGGCTGGACGCTCTTAGCGATGATCGTCACGCCATTGTTCATCAACGCGAACCTGGCGCGCCCAGCCGCGGTCGCGAGTGTGTCGCGCATCTCACCGTTGACCGCGTTGTAGTCTTGCCAGTCCCGAACGTTGTCGTAGAAGATGGACTTGAGCACGCCGCCGGCGCCGTCGTCGATCAGCTGAAGGAATTCTCTTGCCGGAACCAGGCCAACGTGAGCCTCCTTCACTCCAGGCATTTCGGGAACGATTGCGCGATGTGCGAACGTAAACTCTCGTGTGATGGCGTTTTTGGTTTGTCGGTACAGTTGGTGCAGCCGGTCCGCGTCGACCGGGAGGAATTCGATCTGACCGAAGATGTTCAGCTTGGCCAGGTCGTCTTCCGTTGCCTTGCGTCGAACCTCAAGATTCGTGTCCCCGGTCCAACGGCCAGTGGTGACGTAGAACAGCCGTGCAGCCGGCCGGCCCCGTTTGAACTTGCTGCTTTGCGCGTAAACGGCCGACATGATGGAGGCGGCCCGTTCGACCTGAGCGTTTCGCGGCAGCTTTGGATTCTCGGCGAAGAAGTCCGCTACTCCGAAGCCAAACTGTCCGATCTTCTGCGTGTCAAAGCCGGCGCTGCGCTCCGCCTGGACGAAGACGAAGGTCGCCTCGACATAGCCGTTCGTGTCCGCGAGCTCCCGGACTTCGTCAGGGTCATCGATCAGCACGCCGTTGACGAGTGTGGCAATCGCATCGATGCCTGTGTCTCCGCCCGAACCGGTAACAAGGTCGGTGGTCGAGAATGCGTCTGAGTAGTGCCTACTTACGACAGCGTAGGTGGCGAAGTGCTCAAAGCGGACATCCTCGGCGAGCTTCGGGATGCCGGTCTCGCTCGAGAAATCGTCGAGCAGTGACTTCGTGATCCTATCCATGGAAACCCCCACATTCGTCGCAGGTGGCGCGCGTGCGTTCAAGCTACATGGAAACTGTGTAAGCTGACTGCCTTTCGTGAGGTGAGCCTGTTCGCAACGCCACCTCGGGGCGCCAGCCCTGGTGGGCGCGAAGGTCGAAGTTAGGGGCGCGTCGGGGAGTCGAGGTCGAGCCGACGTTTGGTCTGGCCAGTCACAATAGAACGACCGGCTCGCGTTCACCAGGTCGCGGGTTACGCCGAGTGTGACGTCGGAG
>CALKVR010001208.1 GCA_938004815.1 uncultured Polyangiaceae bacterium
GGTCGAGGGCGTCGTCGCCTCTGGTCAAGCCCCTCGTGTCGGGCGTGTGACGCTCACGTCACTCGGTGAGGGCGGCGTCGATCGCTTGCAGGGCCGAACGCGCGCCCGCTGCGATGCCGATCTGACCGGCAGGAACCTCGGGCTCACGGACGTTGATGCGCACGAGGTTTGCACGAAGGCGGGCCGCGATGCGCTCGCTCGTCATTCGGACCGTCGGCACCGCAGTGCCCGCCCCGCACTCGATGATGCAGAGTCTACCCGAAGCCTGGCCGACGTTCGAAAGCCATGACGAGAGGCGCGCCTCTTGTGCGCTGGTGCGCTCGTCGTCCCACCCGTAGTCGCCGAACATGAGGACGTTCGGTCGCGCCAGCGCCCCGCAGCCGCTGCAGACCGGCAGCGGCGGCCGCGCCCGAAACGTCGCTTCGTCGACGTCGGGCGCGTACCCGTCCGCCCGCTCGATCGCGGCGCCGCAGCCGCGCGTGCACTGGAGATAGTCGAGCGCGCCGTGACACTCGACGATCGCCGCCTCGTCGAAACCGGCGCGCTGAAACGCCCCGTCGACGTTGCTCGTGAACACGAAGCCGCCACGCAGCTTCTCGGCGGCCCAACGCTTCAGGATCGCGAAGCCATCGTGCGGCGGGGTCTTTCGGTAGAGGGCGAGACGGTGCCCATAGAACCCCCACGCCATCTCGGGGGCGCCCGCGAACCTAGAAAAGATCGCCATGTCCACGAACGAGAGCCCGAGCTTGCGAAAGGGTGGGTAGGCATTCCAGAAGCCCTCGTTGCCTCGAAAGTCCGGCAAACCCGAGTCGACCCCCATCCCCGCGCCCGCCATGACGAGCAGGGCCTCGGCGCCTCGAACGGCCTCGGCGGCCTCCTCGTACGCAGCTCGCACCCCGCCATCCTACCGCCGCGCGCCGGCGAGCGGCCGGACCACTCCGTCGAGCCGGACAAAAATACGAAAGTTGATCGTTCTTGAGACAACCGGCGGGGGTTTCGTTCGTCTCAAGGGATGAAACAGCGCGCGTGGCCCGTTGTCAGGCTGTCGTCGCGTCGTCGTCCTTCGAGGAGCCTTGATTCAAGGGAGGTAGCCATGGCCCTGCTCAACATCACCTACGGTGCCGTTTCGGCCGACGTCGTCCTCGACGCCTTCGCCGAGCCCACCGACTGGGACGTTCGCAGGCTGGCCGTCGAGGCCGTTCGTGGCGGTCGCCTGGCGGGGCTCGACCAGCAGCCAGCCCTGCCGCCGAGCGCCTTCGACGCCTACGTGGTCGATCGGTTCACCTCGCCCGGCGGGCAGAAGCGCATCTACCTCCGACCGCAGGTCCCGTTCGCGGGCCCCCGCAGCGCCTGAGAGCATCGCCCTTGGGCGGCGCGCGGTCGTGCGCCATACTCGCCCGCATGCGCCTACTCCACACGATGCTCCGGGTGAAGGACCTCGACGCCTCGATCGCGTTCTACACCGAGGCGCTCGGGATGCGCTTGCTCCGCAAGAACGACTACCCCGGGGGCGAGTTCACGCTCGCCTTTCTCGGCTACGGCGACGAATCTGACACGACCGTCATCGAGCTCACCTACAACTGGGGCAAGACCGACTACGTCTTGGGCGACGCGTTCGGCCACCTGGCCGTCGGCGTGCCCGACATCTACGCGACCTGCGACCCCCTCCGCGCCCGCGGGGTCAAGATCACGCGCGAGCCAGGCCCGATGAAGCACGGCAGCACCGTCATCGCCTTCGTCGAGGACCCGAGCGGGTACAAGATCGAGCTCATTCAGCGAAGCTGAGCGCCCCGACGGCGCGACGACTCAGGGCTCGGAGACGTACAGGTTCGCGACGCACATCTCGTCGCCGCTGCCCTCGCCCCAGTTCACGTCGACGGGCATCTCGCCCTCGCGCTGCTCGGGCGTGTTGGCCCAATGGCACCGGACCGACAGCTGATCGCCGGGGTAAAAGTCGACCGGCTCCTCGAGCTCGTAGAGGCGCTGCCAGTCGAAGTCGTAGCTCGAGATGGACAAGATGGGCTGTTTGGTGCCGTCGGCGCGGTGGATCTCGACATGGGCGCGGGTGCCGAGCTTGTGCAGGTGGAGCATCGCCGAGTGGATGCGGAACCCCTGGGACACGTCGGTCTCGCCCACGAACGCCGAGAAGAATGGTCGCGGATCACCCGTCTTCTCGTGGACGACATCCGGCTCGAACGCGGGGATCGGCATGCCGCCCGCCACCCAAGCGATGTCGAGCCAGGGCGCGAACGCGGCCTCTTTCTCGACCGTGCTGTCGAACTTGAGCTGCAGCTCCGTCCGATCCGACGCGGCGTTCCCGGGAGGGAGGTTGTAGTGCATCTGCATGACGATCTTGGAGCCGGCCGGCACCTTGATGCCGGTGCCCGCAGGAAAATCTCCGCCCCCCTGCCCGGGCACCCATTGCCCGATCTGCATCGCGGGGATCTGAAGATCGCTCTCGCCGGCGGGACCGCCGAAACACTCGTAGCCCGGCCGAGGGTCGTCGGCGTCGAGCTGGGCGAGCCCCTCGAACGCCGCGTCACCGAGCGGGTTGTTCGGCGTGACGAGGTACGCCGCGACATGATGGTCGATCGTCGTGTTGCCCGGCTTGGCTACGAACCCCGTCACGTAGACGGTCTCGGTCATCGGCCAGTCGATGACGAAGCACCGGTACTCGTCAGGCGCGACCTCGGGCACGTACGCCTCGACCATCCCGACCGTCGTGTCCACGCGCGTGAGGCCGGTCGGTATGACCGGGAGCTGTTCGCCGACATCGGTCGGATCACCCTCGGGAGCGCCCGCCTCGACCCAGCGACGAACGAGATCGATCTGCTCGTCCGAGAGTGAGGGGTCATACTTGTAGGCCACGCCCGGGTCGGCGCTCCACGGCGGCATCGTCCGCGCGGTGATGGCCTCCAGCACGACGTCGCGCAGGGCGCTCACCTCATCGTAGGTCGTCAGCGCGTACGGCCCGATGTCGCCCTCGCGATGGCAGCCGGCGCACCGCCCCTGGATGATGGGCTGGACGTCGCGGTACCAGGTGGGGGCCGTGCCTTCTTCGGGCGGCGGTACCGTTTCGACGTTGCAGGACGCGGTGAACAGCGCGCCGAGCGCGACACAGCCGATGCTCGCGAATGCCAGCGTTCTGAGGGTCATCGATCAC
>CALKVR010001209.1 GCA_938004815.1 uncultured Polyangiaceae bacterium
ACAGACAGGTCGGGAGCTCGCCCCGCTCGCAACCCGCTCGGAGGACCGCCTCGTACCGCTGAGGCGTCAGATCGAGCGGTCGGTTGTAGAGGCGCTCGGCCTCGTCCTGGCAGGTCTGCGACCCCGAGCTGCAGCACGCCTCGGGGCACGCGGGGAGCGCGGGCGTCGCAGCGCGGCTGGGCACGGGCGCTTCGGCGCTCGGCGACCCCGGCGCTCGCGCCGGCACCGTCGTGGACTGGGCCGGGCCGCACGCCGAGGCCGAGGCGACGAACACGAGCCCGACCGTCCACCGCAGCATCGGGGCGCGTATACCACGTCAGACACGCCCCGACTCTCCCGTCAGGGTCGGTGTCGGCGCCGCCGACCGGAGGGAGTCATGGAAGAGTTGTCTTTCGAGGTCTCCGCGCGCACGGCGAACGCGGAGCGCGCAGGTATCGTCGCGATCGTCTTCATCGCGTTGTTCATCGGGTCCGTCTTCTTCTTCGCGCAAGGCGAGACCGAGACGGCGGGTGCCGACGAGCGCGAAGGCGGCGCGGTCATCGAGCCCGACCCGCGCCCCGGCCGCCGGTACTGATCAGCGGACGCGTGTCACGCGCCCGACGAGCATGAACCCCGCGACGCCGAGGACGATGACCGGCCAGCCGTGTCCGATGGCGACGTGCAGGCCGTCGCCGTTGGCGCAATGCATGCCGAGCGCGGCCGCGCCGGCGAGGCCCATCGAGACGCCGATGAGCGCGCTGCGCCACGGTGCGGCAGTGACGCACGTGTTGCGCTGCGCCCACGCCAGCGCGGCGAGCGGAACCGCCCCGAGGAGCAGACCGAAGTCGCCGCAGAAGAACGCCGACCTCGCGTCGTGCCCGCCGTCGAAGTGAGGAAAGAGCGCCGATGAGATGGCGAAGACGATCGGCGCGCCGAGCGCGAGGGCGACGGTGGTGACGGCGCTGGGCCCGAGGCCGCGTGGCCCGGGGCTGAGCGCCGCCGTGAGGGCCGCCGCGCCGAGCGCGGCGGGGGCGAGCGCGTGCCCGATGACGAGCCAAGAAAGCCCGAGATCGTGGCGGAGCCCCAGCACGACGACGAGGACGGCGAGCCAAACCAGCCCGGCGAGCATCGCCAGCCGGCGACGCCGCGCCAACGCTTGGCGCGTCGGGCCGCGGTCGCTGGCGGGGACCCGAGGCGGCTCGGCCGGAGGCTGCCAGTCGCCCGCGGGCAGGTCCGGGATCGACCCGAGATCAGCGGGATCGAACGAGCTGCTCATGCGTCGGGCGCCTTTCTGCCGTCGCGCGGTTTCTTCGCGGTGCCGAGCGCGTCGCGCAGCGCCTCGTAGGCGTGGAACGCGCGGAGCTTGACGGCGCCCTCGGTGACGCCGAGCACCGCCGCCGCGTCGGCGACGCTGAGCCCCTCGTAGCGCAGCAGGATGAACGCCTCGCGCTGGTTGGGGGGGAGCCGCGCCAGCGTACGGCTCACCACGTCGGCCATCTGCGCGGCGACCGCCACTGCTTCACCGTCGGCGTCGGGGCCGGCCGCTCCCTCGAACGCGTCCTCGTCTTCTGCCGGGCGCTCGCGCTGCGAGGGGCGGTGGCGCAGGTGGTCCACGTGCACGTTCCGGGCGATCGCGTAGCACCAGGGGAGCAAGCGCGCGCCTCGGGCGAACGAGCCGCGGGCCCGATGCATCCGCAGAAAGGTCTCTTGGAGCAGATCGTCGGCGAGCGACTCCGACCGCACCAGGCGCACGAGGAAGCTCTTCAAGCGTGCAGCGACCGAGCGGTACACGTCCGCGAACGCCGCCTCCTCGCCGTCGGCGTAGCGGCTCATCGCCGCGTCGCCACGGTCGGGGTCGCTGGTGCTCACGGCCCGGCCGCTCCTGGCGGCGGGCCAGCGGGCGGCCCACCCAGGAGTGGCAGCATGTGTGGCAGCGAACACGTGAGCTCGAGGTGTGTACGGCGCTGCGCGGCGGCCGTTTCACGCCAAAGCATCTATTCGTAGTCCGCGGTTGCGACGGGGGGCGCGGGCTCGTCGTCGTCCTCTTCGTCCCTGAAGCCGACGGGCGGTTCTTCGAGCTTGGCGGACTTGCTCACCCCGCGAAAGACGTAGTCGGCGTAGGCGTAGGGGCCCTCGGACCACAGGACGAAGTCTTCGGCCAAAATGCCGAACGGCGCGCCGTCGCAGAGCTCGACGATCGTGATCGCCGGACCCTCCTGATAGACGGGCTCGGACGGGTTGTAGTCGTCGGTCTCGCCCTCGAGGGCCGCGAGCGCGCCGGCGTGCTTTTCGGTGTCGAGCTGGTCGACGGGCATGAGCGACCAGTCGAGGAGGATGAGCTCGGGAAAGGGCGGGCGCTCGGGATCGCTCTCGAACGCGGCGTGCTCGGGGATTTCGAGGCCGACCTCTTTGAAACAATCGACGAGGCGCGAGCGACGCGGCTCGGACTCGTCACCCGGGCCCCAGAAACCGGTGATGACCTCGATCACCTCTTCGACCGTGGCGGGCCGCCAGAGGCGCGGATCGCGTGATCGCCGATCGATATCCGGGGTCTGCTTGCAGAGCGCGGCGAACTTCGCGGCGTGTGCGGCGAACTCGCGCTTGTCGCTCATCGCGACGTCGACGGAGTAGTGGAGCCGGTGATCGACCTCGAGCAGGTAGCGATGCTTGCCCATTGCTCGCAGCAGGCGCGCAACCTCGTCGACGAGGCTCGCGGCGAACGTCCACGAGAGCATCATGGGAGGTCAGCCTCCGGCGCGCCGGCCTTTACGCCGCCGGGGCCCTTGAGCACGCCCTTGAACCAGACCAGCTGACCGTCCGTGCGGCGGTAGACGCGTGGCCCCGCGTAGACATCGCCGGGGCCGAGGTCGACCCAACGGCCGGGCTCCCACACCCAGCGGCGGCCGAGCCACAACCATTGGCCATCGATCCACGCGGCGTTCGTCATCTTGGAGGGCGGGTCGGCGATCACGTCGACGCGTGCGGCTGGCGGAGGGTAGGGGACCGGCACCGGGACCTCGCCCTCGTGGGCGCCGGACGGCGGTATCGGCAGCGGCGTGGCGCACGCGGCGAGCATGCCGGCGCAGAGTATCCAAAGGATCAGCCGAGCTGCCATAGGAACACCACATCCTCCAGGAACTTTCCGAAGAGGAGCAGCTCGAGGCCGGCGAGCGCGATGAAGGGCCCGAACGCAAGGGCGGCCTGCATGCCCTCACCCGTCGCGTCGGCGAGCTCGTCCTCTTTGCGCCACTCTTCGAGGGCCTGCTCGCGTTCTTCGGGCTCGAGCTTCTCGATTTCGGCGAGGATTTCTTCGCGCTCTTTGCGCACGGCCTCGGGCTCGGAGACCGACCCGCCGAACAGCCGTACGAGGACGATCACGATGACGCCCTGGAACGCGCCCGCCATGAGGCCGAACAGCGCACCCTGCCAGCCGAACCAGGCGCCGAGCACCGCGAGCAAGACCGCGTCGCCCGAGGCCATCCCCGTGCGCCCGCGCAACATCTTGTAGAGGCGATCGATCGCGAAGACGACGCCGAACCCGACCGCGGCGCCGATGAGGCCGTCGACCCACCCCAGGCCTCGCAGCGAGGTGGTCGCGAGGCCGATGACGCCGAGGGCAAAGTTCGCCTTGTCTGGCAGGACCACCATGTGCTCGAGGTCGATGAACGCGGTCGCGACGAGGGCCATCGCGAACGCGAACGCAGAGGCGTACACCGCGCCCGCCCAGGCGAGCGTCGTCGTCGCGTGGGGCAGCGGCAGGATGAGGAGCTCCAGGACGGCGAGCGACAGCACCCCGCCGATCAGCTCGACCATCGGATACCGGGGCGAGAGGCGCGCGCCGCAGCACCCGGCCTTGCCGCGCAAGAACACGTACGAAAAGACGGGCACGTTCTGCCAGGCCCGCACGGGCTTGCCGCACGCCGGGCAATGCGACGCGGGGCGCACGACGCTCATCCCCTTGGGCACGCGGTAGATGACGACGTTGAGGAAGCTGCCCCACAAGAGGCCGAAGAGCACGGCGAAGACGCGTAGGAACGTCGGCGGGAAGAAGTCGAGGGTCAGGGGCAACGCGAGTAGTGGGTAGTCTATCAGGGTGCGAAAGCTCGGCACTCGCTTGTGCTCGATGACGGTGGTGCTGCTCTCTCATCCCCCCGGCCCCCCTCACCGCGGTGAGGGGAGAGGG
>CALKVR010001210.1 GCA_938004815.1 uncultured Polyangiaceae bacterium
AACCTCCACACCGAGGCTGGCGACTCGATCGTCGATCTCAACCGGGCCGGCACCCCGCTCGTCGAGATCGTGAGCGACCCCGACCTGTCCGCGCCAGAAGAGGCGAGCGACTACCTCAAGAAGCTGCGCGACATCCTGATGGCGATCGGCGTCTGCGACGGCAACCTCGAGCAGGGCAACTTCCGTTGCGACGCCAACGTGTCGGTGCGCAAGGTCGGCGCGTCCGAGCTCGGGGTGCGGACCGAGCTCAAGAACATCAACTCGTTCCGCTTCGTGGCCGAAGCGATCGACGTCGAAATCCGCCGGCAGATAGGCGTCCTCGAGGGTGGCGGTGCTTTGCGCCAGCAGACGCGCGGCTACACGCCCGAGAGAAAGGAGACGTACCTCCTGCGCGACAAGGAGAACGACGCCGGTTACCGCTACTTTCCCGACCCCGACCTGCCGCCGCTCTCGATCGACGACGCGTTCCTCGCCGCCGCGCGCGCGGCGGTGCCCGAGCTGCCCGACGCGAAGCGCCGCCGGTTCGTAGGCGAGCTCGGCCTCACCGCCTACGCCGCGCAGGTGCTGACGGGGCATCCGTCGGTCGCGTCGCTCTACGAGCGCGCGGTCGGGCTGGGGCGCGCACACGCCGGCGTCGACCCGATCAAGATCGGCAATTTTCTGCAGGCCGAGGTGCTGCGTGACGTGACGACGACCGGGCTGACCGCCGACCTCCCCCTGTCTGCGGAGCAGCTCGTCGAGATCCTCGCGCTCGTGGCCGCCGGAAAGATCAGCGGCAAACAAGCCAAAGAGGTCTACGCCAAGGTCGCTCGCACCGAGAAGAGCCCCGCCGAGGTCGTGGCGAGCGAGGGCATCGCGGTCGTGGGTGACGCGAGCGCGATCGAGGCCGTCGTGCGCGAAATCGTGGTCCAGAACGCGAAACAGGTCGCCCAATACAAGGCCGGCAAGACGGCGCTCCTCGGCTTCTTCGTCGGACAGGTGATGAAGGCGACCAAGGGCAGCGCCGATCCGGCGCTGGTGAACGAGACCCTCGCGCGGGTGCTCGCCGAGTGAGCGTCGTCGGCGACGTCCGCTTCGGGGCGCGCGCGGGCGCGTTCGCCGCCTACGTGTTCGGTACCCTGGCGAGCTTCGAGGTGAAGGTCAGGGTCCGCAGCCTCGATGAAGAGGCCCAAGAGCGAGAGATCGCCGACACGATGATCCGCTTC
Organism: uncultured Polyangiaceae bacterium; assembly: GCA_938004815.1. GTDB lineage: Bacteria > Myxococcota_A > Polyangia > Polyangiales > Polyangiaceae > Xiheicaenibacterium. Next base: position 1,206 of record CALKVR010001210.1, read on the forward strand.
GGTCGGCGGATGTCGCGCGTGTTCGGCATCCGAGCGATCACGTCCGGCGTCCCGGCCCAAGGTTACGTGCCGGGCCACGACGAGAGCGGCCTCGGTCGTGTGTTCGTCTCCAACCACCGCAGCGGTCTCGACATCCTGGTGACGATGGCCCACCTGGGCGGCAAGCACGTCAGCCGCGCCGACCTGGCGGGCTGGCCGGTGGTCGGCAAGATCGCGCGCCGCGCCGGCATCCTGTTCGTCGACCGTGACAGCAAGCGGAGCGCGGCCGCGGTGGTGCACCAGATGATCGAGGTCGTGAACGCGGGGCGTGCCGTCATCATCTTTCCCGAGGGCACCACGTACGCGGGCGACGAGGTTCGCCCGTTCAAGCCCGGGGCGTTCGCGGTCGCGCGTCGCACCGGCTGCGAGATCGTCCCTGTCGGTCTGGCGTACGCGGGCGGCGGCGCCAGCTTCGACGAAGAGAGCTTCGTCGATCACATGCGCCGCGTCGCCGGCTCGGCGACCACGCGCGTCGGCCTGGCGGTCGGCGAGGGGATGAAGTTCGACAAGAGCGCCGACCCGTCGGTGGTGTCGGCGGCGGTTCACGCGCGGGTGAGCGAGCTGGTGAAAGAGGCGCGAGCGCTGGTCGGGGGGTGAGGGTGCGACCGGTTTGGCTCAGTCGAAGCGCTCGAAGGACTTCTTGTTCGACGGCGTCGGGGGAGGCGTGGCTGCCGCGGGTGCTTGGGTAGCAGCACCGGTGGGGGATGTCGCCGGCGGAGACGCGAGCGAAGGCGAGGTGCTCGGCTGCGCTGGTCGAGGCGGAGATGTCGGGGCGGCACGAACCACCCAGGGCTGGTTCTCGCGCCGCGCGCTGGACGACACCTCGGGCGCGGCAGGCGGTGCGGGCGCCGAGGGCACGGACATCACGTCTGGCTCGGCTGCTGACCCCGTCGGGGAGGCGGAAGCGATGGAGATGGGCGCGGCTGGGGCCGCCTGCCGGTGACCGTCACCGGACCGCCGCGCCCCGATCGTCCAGAGGCCCAGGCCGGTCGCGAGCAGCGCCCCGCCGGCCAGAAGCGCCCAGCGGAACGCGCCGCGCTGGGCCGGCCGTGAGGCGTGCTCGGCGCTCGTCGCGGTCGAGACGACGGTCGCCACGACGGTGGGCAGCTCGACGTGCGCGTCGACCTCGGCGGAGGGGATGGCCACCGCATCGGTGCTGCGGCTCGCTTGCCGCAGCATTTCGCGCTTCGCCTCGATGCGATCTGCAAACAGTCGATGCATCAGAGCGCTCAGCTCGGTGTCGGGGGCTCCACGAACCCCGAGGTCGTTCGCGGCTCGCAAGAGGTCGACGCGCATCGCCGCCGCATCGGGGTATCGCGCTCCGGGATCTTTCTCGAGAGCGCGGCGCCAGATCGCTTCGAGCGCGGGCGCGGGTGCGTCGGCGGGCGCGGGCACCGGATCGTGGCAAACGGCGAGCATCGTCTGCATCTGCGCCTCGCGTTTGAACAGGCGCGTTCGGGTGACGAGCTCGAAGAGCAAGACCCCGGCGGCGAACACGTCGCTCCGGCGATCCACCGATTCGCCGCGGCACTGCTCGGGCGACATGTACTCGAACTTGCCCTTCACTTGTCCGGCCTCGGTCTCGGTCGTGCGGCCGGCCGCTTTGGCGATGCCGAAGTCGAGCACCTTGACCGAGCCGTCGTAAGCGATGATGACGTTCTGCGGCGAAACGTCGCGGTGGACGACCCCCCGCAGGTTGCCGTGCTCGTCGCGCAGCTCGTGAGCCGCGTGGAGCCCGGCGCATACCTGGGCGATGACGTGGGCGGCGAGCGCGGGGTCGGGCGCGTCGCCGACCGAGAAGAGTCGCCTCATCACGCTGCCCAGGCTCTCGCCCTCCACGTACTCCATGGCGAGGAAGAGCTCCGCACCGCTGCCGCCGAGCTCGTGCACCTGGATGACGTTCGGGTGGCTGATCTGCGCGACGAGCCGAGCCTCGTCCAGGAACATCGCCCGAAACGCTGGGGTCTCGGCCAGGTGCGGCAAGATCCGTTTGACCACCAATGGTCTCTCGAAGCCGCTCGGGCCGAACAGCTTGGCGAGAAACACCTCGGCCATGCCGCCTACGGCCAGGCGGCCTGCGATCTGGTAGCGACCGAGCACCTCGGGCGTTCGGTCGGTCGTGCTACCCTGGGCCATCCTTTTTCCGCCGTGCGGTCGTGCCGGTCATCAAAGCTACATGAAGCGGAAAGCCGCCTCAACTTGGGCCCTCGGGCCGGCAGTCGCGTTCGTCGCCGTGCTTTGCGCGGCCAGCGCCGCGCGTGCGGCGGACCCCGCGCCGGCAGACTCGGCACCAACGGCCCCCGCGCCGGCACCGTCCACGGACGCGCCGTCGGCGCCCGCGGTCGGAAGTCTGGATCGGGAGCGTGCCCTCGCGCTCTACGAGCGGGCGTCTACCCACTACAAGCGCGGCGACTTCCGTGGCGCGGCCGCGCTCCTTCGAGACGCGTGGGCGTTGGCCAAGGAGCCGGTGCTCCTCTACAACCTGGCCCGAGCCTGCGAGAACGCTGGCTACTTGATGTGCGCCGCCGAGAGCTACGAAGAGTACCTGCGGATCGAGGACAACCTGCAGGACGAGGCGGGGCTGAAGCGCCGGCTCGCGGTCCTACGCGAGCAGATCGCCGAGCGCGAAGCGGCAGCGCGCCCCTCTCCGGCTCCATGGGTGATCGCCGGGGTCGGCCTCCTCGGAATGGGCGCGGCTCTGGCGACCGGCCTCATCGCCGAGAGCCGCCACGACGATGCCGAGCGGGAGCCGGTGCATCGGGC
>CALKVR010001211.1 GCA_938004815.1 uncultured Polyangiaceae bacterium
CATACCCCCGAGCGAGTGAAAGTGCACACGCCCCGCCAGGCCGCACCGGCTCAAGAGGCGGCAGCGCGATCTCCCCCGCTCGCACCGAGCCGCACGCTCCGCGCTCACCCTCGTGCTACCTACGCACCCCATGGGTCGCACCGTCTACTGGATGAACGTCTCGATGGACCTCCGCATCGAGCACAAGCCCAACGAGCAGGGCGGCGGGAGCTGGATGCGCATCGGCGACGACCTCCACCGCGCGTTCAACGAGCGCGCCGCGCGGCTGGCGATGATGTTTCAGGCTCGCGTCATCTACGAGATCATGGAGGGCTTCTGGCCGAGCGCCGCCACCGACGAGTCGCTCCCCGACTTCATGCGCGAGTACGGCCGCATCTGGACCGCCGCGCCCAAGGTCCTCGTCTCGAGCTCCCGCACCCACGCCGACCACAACACCCGCATCGTCGGCGGCCCCGGCGCCATCGACGAGCTCGCTCGCCTCCGAGAAGAGACCCAAGGCGACATCGGCGTCGGCGGCGCCAACCTCGCCACCCAGCTCCTGCGAGATCGCCTCCTCGACGAGCTCCTCCTCTTCATCCACCCCGTCCTCCTCGGCACCGGAAGGCCGCTCTTCGATCCGCCCCACCCCGTGATTCAGTGCGACCTCGTCGAGCAGGCCAGCTTTCCGGACGGCGTGGTCATGCACCGGTACGCCGTGCGGCCGCAGACCGAGGCGTGAGCAAGGAGCTTCCCCCGCGCGCGGCCGGGCCCCATCCCGGCCGACCTGGTGCTGAGCTCCAGCTCGAGCGCGATGACCCCACCCATCCCGCCTGACTGGTGAGCAAGTCGCCGGTGACGCTCGCATGAGCGGCATGGAGGCTGCCGTCCGCCGGCGACTTGCTCACCATTCGCTGGAGATGCCCAGCCCAGCTTTCCGGAGGCGTGGTCATGGTGCGCTATCACGCACCGCTCGGGTTGGCGGGGGCGTCGGGCGTGGCTGGTACGGGTGCCTCGCTGCTAGTGCCGCGTTCGCGAAGTTCGCATTGGTATGGAAACCGGCCCCTCGCTGACGCTCGCAAGTGAAGGGCCGGTTTCCACACCAACGCTCGGCCGCACTTCCGCTCACCGTCACCTCTGTTCCTCGGTACATCGTCTTACGCGAAGAAACCTCGCGGACGATGTACTAGGCTCTACGAATGGTCGCCGCCACCCCGCTGTTTCCTGTGCGCGCGCCGTCGGGCGACGACGAGCAGCGCATCCCGCTGCACGGCGTGCCATGGGCGGCGTACGTGGTCCTGCGGGACGCGATCGAGAGCGCCGGGGTTCGGATGACGTACCTCGAGGGGGAGCTGGAGATCATGAGCCCGTCACGCGCACACGAGGTCGACAAGACGCAGATCGCCAGGCTGCTCGAGCTGTTCTGTTTGGAGCGCGACATCCCCCTCTTCGGCTACGGCTCGACCACGTTTCGGCGAGAGGAGGGGGAGCGGGGGCTGGAGCCCGACGAGTGTTACTGTCGCGGCGCCGACAAGCCGGTACCGGATCTGGCGATCGAGGTCGTCAAGACGCGCGGCTCGATCGACAAGCTCGAGGTCTACCGGGGCCTCGGCATCGCCGAGGTCTGGGTCTTCGAGGACGGCGTCTTTCGGGTCTTCGCGTTGCGCGGCGAGCGCTACGAGCCGGCCCCGACCAGCGATGTGCTCCCCGAGCTCGACTTGAAGCTCTTGGCGTCGTTCGCGTCACGGCCGGACCAGCACGCGGCGCTGCGCGCGTTTCGCGAATCGCTCCGCGGGTGACCGGCGCTCACTAGCCCAAGGTCGCTCAGAACGACCCGAAGACGCCCACGTAGCCCGGCCCGACGGCCCAGCGCACCGGCCCGCGCGCCTCGCGCTCGACGGTGCCCTTCGTGCCCTCGACCGCGAAGCCGACGATGGTGACGACGGCGCCGGCGATGGTGACGCCGCCCATGACGTCGGCGGCGATGGCGAAGGTCCGCGCGTCGTCGCGCGCCTCGTCGATCGCGGCCTGGTTGCCGGGCAACCGCTCGAGCTCTTCATCGAAGGTCGCCTTCTTGGAGAGGGCGAGACCGCCGAGGACGGCGGTCGTCGTCCCGGCGGCGGCGGTGATCGCAAACGCGGCCCACGGCCAGGGCGACGCGCCCTCGGGTTGCTCGGCCGGGCCCAGCGTCGAGCGCGTGCTCTTGTCTTCGGAGCCGGTGCCGCCGCCCTGCTGGGTGAGCGGCACGAGCTCGAGCGCGAGGCTCTTTTGCTCGGTCCCGGCGACGTCGACGTAGCGCGTGAGCGGCGCGTAGCCGGGCTTGGTGATCGAGAGCTTGCGGCGGCCCGCGTTGACGACGAGCGGCTTGTCGAGCGGCGTCTTGCCGACGGCGATATCGTCGATCGTCACCTCGGCGCCCTCGGTGTCGACCTTCAAGGTGAGGCTCGCGACCTTGCCCTTGAGCTCGGCGACCCAGCCCTCGACCTTCTGGCGGCGATCGGGCTCGACGTCTTTGCCGCCCTCGGCGAGGTAGCGCTCGAAGCTGGTGAGCGCGGCGGCATACTGGCGCAGCTCGCGCGACGTCTGCCCCAGGTTGTAGAGCACGCGCCAGTTGGGGTCGAGCTCGTACGCTTTCTTGAACTCGACCATCGCCGCTTCGTAGTCACCGTCGCGAAAGAACCCGACGCCCCGATCGAACGCCGCGCCCGCCTCGGCCGGCTGCGCAAACGCGGCGCCGGGAGCACAGAGCATCGCGGCGGCGAGCACGACCGCGACCAAGCGAGCTCCCCCCTCACGCAGTGAGGGGGGCCGGGGGGGGGAATTGGCAGACATGAGGTTTTGCGAGGAGAACGCTGACAGTGCGGTTATTTTTTGTACGGGTTCTGCTCGTCGATCTCGACCGACGGCTTGGGCTTCTGCTTGCCCGTGGGCTCGACCGGCGGCGGAGCGACCGGCTCGGCGGTGGGCTTGGGCTCGGCCTTGGGTCGGGGCCGCCAAGGCCGCCCGCCCGAGGCGACTCGAGGGGACGTGGCTTCGGCGTCGGCCGAATCGGCGGACGCGGCGGGGCTCGGCTCGAGCTTCACCTCGAGGTCGATGTCCTTGTCGTAAGTGAGCGCGCGGCGGTCGGGCTCGAAGCCCTCGAGCGTCACTTCGAGCTGGTGCAAGCTGCCGTCTTTGGGGACGCGCGCGACGAACGGGTTCTTGTCGACGGTGGCGCCGTCGAGCTTGCCCTGCGCGCCCTCGGGCAGCGTGATCTTGACCTCGATCGTGTCGCCGGTCTCCGCTCGGCCGGCCACAGGCGCGCTGGCCGCGGTGTCGGCCCTCGGGTCGCCGCGCTGCAGATAGATGATCACCGCCAGCGCAGCGACGGCCAAGCCGGCGCCCGCCGCGAGCGCGGGCAGATAGGAGCGCGAGCGCACCGGGGGTGGAACGGCGGCGGTGAGCGACGTCGTCTGGGCGTGGGGCGGCGGGTCGCTGGGCGAGAGGTTGCCGACGACGCGCGGGAGCGAATCGCTGGTGACCTTGAGGCTGGGCGGCTGCAGCTCGATCTGGATGGGCTCGGCGGCCGTGTCCGCGTGCCGCATCGCGAGCTCGACGGCCTTCTTGATCCGGCTGCGCTCGTCGGCGAACGCGCCGACCACGACACCGCCCACATCTTTGGGGCCGACGCGAAAGTCGCTCTTGGCCAGGTAGCCGTCCAGCACGTCCTGGAAGTCTTTGGCGGTCTGGTAGCGATCATCGGGGTGCGGCGCCATCGCCTTGTCGCAAATGTTGGCGAGCTCGTGCGGCACGTCGGGCACCACGGTGCGAATGCTCGGATCGAGCCCGGACATGCGGCGCGCGAGGACGCTCGCCTCGTCCTCTTTCTGGACGAGACGCCGGCCGGCGAGCGCCTCCCAGAGCATGAGCCCGACCGCGAAGAGATCGGCACGCGAGTCGACCTGCTCGCAGCGCGCTTGCTCGGGCGCGATGTACGAGATCTTTCCCTTGAGGATGCCCTCCTGCGTACGGCTCGACGCGCCGGCGGCCTT
>CALKVR010001212.1 GCA_938004815.1 uncultured Polyangiaceae bacterium
GTGGTCCATCGCGGAGAGGTTCCCGAAGCGCATCCGGACGCGGTCGCCCTTCTTGACGACGAGGGGCGCCGTGCCCGGGAACGACTTGGCGTTGATGGTGAGCACGTTGAACTCGCTCATCGTGTTCGGGTTCGGTCGCGCCGCGCCGGCCGGAATGTGCCACTCGCCGAGCATCATCACGAAGTCGCGCTGCACCTTGTAGTCGGCGCTCGGACGACGCGGATGGACGACGAACATGCCCATCATGCCGAGGGCCATCTGGGTCATCTCGTCGTGGTGCGAGTGGTACATGAACGTGCCGTGCTGCCGGAGCGTGAACTCGTACTTGAAGGTCTGCTTCGGCTCGATGACACGCTGGTTGAGACCCGCGACGCCATCCATCCCATTCGGGAGGAAGATGCCGTGCCAGTGCACGCTGGTCGGAGCCGCGAGCTTGTTGGTTACGTAGATCCGAACGCGATCACCCTCGACCGCCTCGATCGTCGGACCGTGGACGCGACCGTTGTAGCCCCAGCACTTGGCGCGCAGGCCGGGCGCGAACTCGTGGTCCACCTCCTCAGCCCAGAGATGGAAGACCTTGACCCCGTCGACCACTTTGAACGGAAGCGCAACGCCGTTCGGGGTGACGACGGGGGTGTAGTCCTTGCCAGGTTGGCCCGGGGGCTCGGGCTTCACGTCGGGCGAACCACCGCTGTAGGTGGCTTCCCAACCGCGACCGGTCGGAGTGCCCTGCGCAGCCAATGCGCGCTGGGCAGCGAGGGCGACGCCGCCCACACCAAGGGCGCCTCCGAGGAGCGCTTGTCGACGAGAAAGAGGGTTCATGGGTCGGTCCCGGGGGTAGGGGAGGCAGCCGATCTGCGGGTCATGTGCTGCTGACGCAGCCGCCCCGCGGGCATTACGCCTCGCCAGCGGTCAGCTACCACGCGTGCCCGCCTACGGCCACACGATCGACCCCCGCGGCTGTGACCGCGTCGGTCACAGGGCGCGCCGCCGCTCTCCGACCCGCGCGCGAACCGTTCTTTCCCGTCGCTACCGGTCTATCACGTGGTCGCCGACCGTGGCGAAGACGTGGTCGACCTCGCCGGCCGCGATCTCCATCTCCACGCTCACCTGGGTCTTCGGTGTGCCCGCGAGCGGCCCATCCTCGACGAGCCACAGCGAGTCACTTTGGATCCGGACCCGCGTGACGACGCCGTCCTCGACGTCGACGCTGATGAGCGCAGCCCCTGCGAGCGCCGAGGGCCCCCAGCCTCCGTGGCCGCCGGTCCAGCATCGGAGCTCGACGGCGGCGCACGTGGAGTCGCCTTCCGGCGGCCCCCACTGCCCGATCGCGTAGCCGTCATCGTTCTGCGCCGCGAACGCTCCGCCGGGCTCGGACGTGAAGGGGGCGCTGTCGATCATGACCGCGAGCCCCGCGATGTGCCCCGCCTCGTGCGTGAGGCGAAACAGGAGATCCTCCGCGTCCTGGAGGGACAGCACGCCTCCATCGGGCGCGTTCGAACAAGCCCCGCCATGGTCGGGCGGTACGAGGTCTGACGGCGGGGGACAAGCGCTGGTCCACGGGGGCACGGGCTCCGTCGGATCGTCGCGATGGCCGCCCGCAGCCGTGCCGTCGGTCTCGCCTCCGGCGCTCCCGTCATCGACGTCGTCGTCCTTTTCTACGAGGACGACGGAGGCACACCCGAGGGCGCCGGCGGTGAGAGAGCAAGCGAAGAGCCACGAGGCGAAGCGGTTCCACATCCCGTGACCGTAGCTGCGTCGAACGCACGGATTACCCGGATGAAACGACAGGAACCATGCGGTACGGCCGAATGATGGGGTGGGTCGCCCCTCGCGGCAGGAGCAGAGCTCGCGCTCGTGGGCAGCCGATCGCAGCGCCGCGCGCCGATTCCGAGTAAGGTCCGCTCGTCGCGTGCGTCTGCATGGCATGCACGCCCACCCTTCGATGGCCTCCGCCGACGACGCGCACCACCACCACCACGATCACGGGGCCGCGGCACCGCCGACCGAACTGCGCACCAAGAAAGACGTCGTCTGCGGGATGACCGTCAAGGAGACGACGCGCCACAAGCTCGTCCACGACGGGGATGAGCACTGGTTCTGCAACCCCAAGTGCCTGGAGAAGTTCCGCGCCGATCCCGACAAGTACCTGAGAAGGTCCGACGACGCGCCCGCGCCTCCCGAGCCGGCCGCGCCGCCAGGCACCATCTACACCTGTCCCATGCACCCCGAGGTGCGGCAGGTCGGCCCAGGCAGCTGCCCCAAGTGTGGCATGGCGCTGGAGCCCGACGTCCCGACGCTCGCCCCTGCGGACACGACCGAGCTCGACGACATGACTCGCCGGTTTTGGGTCGCCGCGGCGCTCACGCTCCCGCTCTTCGCGGTGGCGATGGGGGACATGATGTTCAACCACGCGCTGTCCCGGGTGCTCGGCCACCAGAATCGCGTGCTGCTCGAGCTCGTGCTCGCTACGCCGGTGTGCACCTGGGCCGCGTGGCCATTTTATGAGCGGGCGATCGCGTCGATCAAACACAAGAGCCCCAACATGTTCACCCTGATCGGCATGGGGGTCGGCGCCTCGTACGGCTACAGCATCGTGGCCGCGCTCGCCCCCGGCCTGTTCCCGCCAGGCTTCCGCGAGTCGACGGGTGAGGTAGCGGTCTACTTCGAGGCTGGCGGTGTGATCGTGACGCTGGTCCTGCTGGGACAGGTCCTCGAGCTTCGCGCGAGGAGCAAGACCGGAGCCGCGCTCCAGGCGCTGCTCGGGATGGCCGCGAAGTCCGCTCGCCGCGTACGACCGGGCGGCGGCGAAGAAGACGTTCCGCTGGAGGCGGTCGCGATCGGCGACTTGCTGCGTGTCCGACCGGGCGAGAAGATCCCCGTGGACGGTGTGGTCGTCGAGGGCACCAGCACCGTCGACGAGTCGATGGTGACCGGCGAGCCTATCCCCGTCGAGAAGGTCGTCGGTGACGCGGTCGTGGGAGCGACCGTGAACGGCACCGGCTCGATCGTGATGCGCGCCGAGCGCGTGGGCGGAGAGACGCTGCTCGCACGCATCGTCGGCATGGTGGCGGCGGCCCAGCGCAGTCGAGCGCCCATTCAGAACCTCGCCGACCGCGTGTCGGCGTACTTCGTCCCCACCGTGGTCGCCGTCGCCGGGCTGACGTTCGTCGCCTGGGCCACCGTCGGCCCCGAGCCGCGGCTCGCTCACGCCTTGGTCAACGCCGTCGCCGTGCTCATCATCGCTTGTCCCTGTGCGCTTGGACTGGCCACGCCGATGTCGGTGATGGTGGCGATGGGCAAGGCCGCTTCGATGGGGGTGCTGTTCAAGGATGCTCGGGCGACGGAGACCCTGAAGCAGGTCGACACCCTCGTCGTCGACAAGACGGGCACTCTCACCGAGGGCAAGCCCAAGCTGACGTCGGTCGTCGCGCTCGGCGGCACCTTGGAGAACGAGGTGTTGCGCATGGCCGCGACGCTCGAGGCGGCGAGTGAGCACCCGCTCGCAGAGGCCATCGTGGGCGGAGCCAAGAGCCGAAATCTCGTGCTCACGACGGTCGAAGGCTTCTCGTCGTTGACCGGGCGCGGCGTGCGCGGTCGCGTCGATGGGGCAGAGGTCGCGCTGGGAAACCGAGCGATGATGAGCGAGGTCGGCGCCCGGCTCGACGACGCCGCGCTCTTCCGCGCCGAAGAGATGCGC